>NZ_BDGT01000087.1 GCF_001748285.1 Thermogemmatispora onikobensis
ACGGAAGAGGCGTCTTCCCTCATGACAAAGGGCAATCCCCAGACGGGCCCGCTGATGAGCTGGCAGACGAGTAATCTCCTGGCCGGCAAAGAGGATGCGACCTTCGCTGACGGGTACCAGGCCGCTGATGGCCTGGGTCAGGGTCGTTTTGCCGGCTCCGTTGGCTCCCACTACCGCCACAACCTCCCCTGTCCCAACGCTGAAATCCAGCGAGCGCAGAGCGCGCAGCTTACCGTAGTCGACGCTCAGGTGCTGCACGTCGAGCAGCGGCGGTGGGGAAGGCCGCACCGCCGCCGTCGACATAGCTCGGGCAGAAGGGAGAGCATATCTGCTGTCGCTCTCGCTCGCTTCGGCCACTGTTGCCGCAGGCTCGCTCATGCTCATGGTCTGGTGAGCTGGCGCCCCCTCCCCCTGCTCGCTGCCCAGGTAGACGGCGATGACCTCGGGATGGCGAGCGATTTCATCAGGGGTCCCTTCGGCGATTTTGCGCCCCCAGTCCAGCACGATGACGCGGTGAGCCAGGGCCCGCACGACGGCCTGAACGTGCTCGACGAGAATAATGGTGACACCACGGGCATGGATGGAGGCAATGAGCCGGGTGATCTCTTCGATCTCCTGACCCACCAGGCCAGCGGCCACCTCGTCGAGCAGGAGCAGCCGCGGTTTGAGCGCCAGAGCACGAGCCAGCTCCAGGCGCTTGAGGTCGAGCAGGGCCAGGGAGCCAGCCTGGCGATCTTTGCGGTCGAGCAGGCCGCAGAGGTGCAGGATCTCCTCGGCGTCATCGCTGAGGCGCCTCCGGCCCGGGTCCTCGTTTCGCCGGGCGTGGACGGGAATCAAGACGTTTTGCAACACGGTCATGCGCCCAAAGGGGCGGGGGATCTGATGGGCGCGCCCAATGCCAAGACGGGCAATGGCATGCGCGGGCAGCTGATCCAGACGCTGCCCGGCAAAGAGGATCTCCCCCTCGCTGACACGCTGAGCCCCAGAAATGAGGCTCAGGAGGGTGCTTTTGCCCGCTCCATTGGGTCCAATGACGCCGAGCAGCTCACCGCTGCGCACTTCAAAGCTGATATCGTTGAGGGCCGTGACTCCCCCGAAGCGCCTGGTCACATGACGCAGCACCAGCAGCGGGGCCTCGTCGGCCTGCTGTGGGCCTCCTCCCACAGTGGAAGCTGCTTGCATCATGCCCCTCCCTCTCTTTTTGGCTTGTTTGCTGTCTGAATGGTAGCTTGCTCGCTCGTTGGCCTGATCGCGATGATCTGTCAGCGCTGGCCGGCGAGTCAGCCGCTGCTCACTCAGGTTGGCCCGGTCCGCTTCGTGCCTGTCGTAGGTCGCTGCCGCCCGTTGTTGCTCCCTGGCTCTTGTCTTGCTCTGGCCCCGGCTAGAACGCGCTGGCCCCGCCATCGACGGCGAAGTCGGCCCCCGTAACCCACGAGGCTTCGTCGGAGGCCAGGTAGATGGCGCAGAGCACTACGTCCTCGGGTGTACCGACCCGTTTGAGCATCAACTTGCGCATGATGCCGTCGAGGGCGCCCGAGTTGATCGCCCATTCGGTTTGTGGCGTGCGTATGAGGGCCGGCGAAATGGTGTTGGCGCGGATGCCGTATTTGCCTCCCTCGGCGGCTAGCTGGCGCGTCATGGCAATGACAGCGCCTTTGCTGGCGGCGTGGGCCAGGCCGGGAACGTCCTCGCTGCCAAATTTGGCGGAGACGGAGCCAACATTTATGATGGAGCCGCCGCCGCGGGCTACGAGGTGCGGCCAGGCGGCCTTACACATGTAGTAGACGGTATCGAGCTCGCTGCGCAGAGTATCCTGCCACATGCGCGTCGTCATCTGTTCGATCGGCGCGATCCAGGCCGTGCCCGCGTTGTTGTAGAGGATGTCGAAACCGCCGTAGGTCTTGACGGCCAGCTCCACTACTCCCTGAGCCTGCTCGGGATCGCTGAGGTCGCAGGGCTGCAACGAGACCATCTCTCCGCCGGCCTCGCGTACAAGGCGCACGGTCTCCTCGGCCCCGGCGACGTTGAGGTCGCAGCCGACAATTTTGCAGCCCTCGGCGGCAAAGCGCAGGGCCGCAACGCGCCCCTGGCCGCTAGCTGTTCCTGTAATGATGGCTACCTTTCCTTGGAGTCGCCCGCTCATCGTTGTGCTCTTCCTCCCAGGCACATGCTCACTCGTTGGCGCTCGCTGGCTTCGTCCCCGCTCCTGACCCCGTCGGCCAGCGGGCCAGCAGGCAGCTAGCTTCACCGACGGCAGCAGGTGGGCCGGCGCCGGCAGACAGGCCGGGGAAGCGGCTCGCCTGCCCTGAGCCAGACCTTCGCTGACCGCAGCTGGCAGCCTGACCCTCGCTGCCGGTCGACTTCTCTGGCTGGCCTGTGACCTGCCTGTGACTTTGTCTTTCCTGCAGTGTAGGGGAGGCGTAGGAGAAAATCACTACCACTCGCTTCCGTTTTTCCTTTCCGGTCGCTTCCGGTTGAGGACGCCGCCCTACCGGAGCGACCGCCCGCGGGGGAGCTGCTGCTAGCTGAGCGGCAGATATGGCCCTTTGTCAGACGGCGCCGCTCAGCCTCGCCCGGGCAGGTGACGGCGACAGGGCCATGATACGGGGAGCGTCCCCTCCCCAGTGAGCCATCGGGAAGCGAGCGGAAGAGAAAGTCGGAAGCAAGTGGTAGTGATTTCCGGGGTCAGGCCAGCTACACTGCATGACTGAGGGCAGACAAGAAAGCCTGGGCCGACGTGCACACCTCTCCCCTTCCCCTGGTGCGGGCTTACTCCTCTCCCCGCATGGGAGAAGCTGGTAAGAGGGAGGAAGGTCGCGCATTGCCGGCGGGCCCCGTCTGCCCCAGCCAGCCCCTGCCGGGCACGCATAAACAAGTAAACAAGTAAGCAAGTATATACGCACAAGAACGCCTATAGGGTGAGAAGTCGAGAGGAGAGCACGCCATCATGAGCGGACAGTATTTCTGGAGGGTAGCCGTGAGGGCCGTTTGCCAGGCGAGCAGGCGCCCAGAAAGGCGGTGGGTATGAGCGAGCAGAACAGCTGGAACGGGGGCCGCACCCCGGAGAGGCTGCAGGGCCGTCTTTTTTGGCGAGGGGAGAGCGGCTACGAAGAGGCTCGCTGCGGGCGCATCTTCAACGGACGCCGTCCTGAGCGCTATCCCGCCGCCATCTTGCTAGCCACCAGCGAAGATGACGTCGTGGCCGGGGTTCGTCTGGCGCGCGCGCACGGCCTGAAGGTCTCTGTGCGCGCCGGCGGCCACAGCTGGGCCGCCTGGAGCCTGCGCGACGAGGCCCTGCTGATCGACCTGGGCGGCCTGCGTCAGATCGAGCTGGACCGCGAGGCTGGCATTGTGCGCGTCAGTCCAGCGGTCACAGGTAGCGAGCTGAACGGCCTGCTGACGCAGCAGGGTCTGATGTTTCCCGGGGGTCATTGTCCCGATGTTGGCCTGGGCGGCTTCCTGCTCCAGGGCGGCATGGGCTGGAATTGCCGCGGCTGGGGCTGGGCCTGTCAGCGCATTGAGGCCATCGACGCCGTGACCGCCGACGGCGAGCTGGTTCACGCTGACGCAGAGCATCACCCCGACCTGCTTTGGGCAGCGCGCGGCGCCGGCCCGGGCTTCTTTGCCATTGTCACGCGCTTCTATCTGCGGGTGCGCCCCCTGCCCGGCGCCTTGACGCGCAGCAGCTTCTTCTATCCTGCCGCCCTCTTTGATGAGGTCATGGGTTGGCTCTACGAGGAGCATCCACGGCTGGCCCCCAGCGTTGAAGTGGTTGCCGTGGGCATGGGCGGCGGTGGCGAGCTGACGAGCCAGGCCACGCCGACGCCGGTCCTGCTGCTTCAGGGGCTGAGCTTCGCCGAGACGCCCGCCGAGGCGCGCGAGGCCCTGGCCCCTTTCGAGCGCTGTCCCGTGCGCGAGCGCGCCTTACAGGAGCAGGTTCTGGTCCCCACGACCCTGGCCGAGGAATACGCCGAGCAGCGGCGTGCCAATCCCAAGGAGCACCGCTACGCCGTCGACAACGCCTGGCTCAATGCGCCAGCGACAACAGCCATTCCGGCCCTGCGGGAGGCTTTTGTCAGTCTGCCAACGGCGCAATCGTTTTCGCTGTGGTTCGGCATGGCCCCGCTCCACCCGCTGCCAGATATGGCCCTCTCGCTGCAGGCCGATGTCTATTTCGCCAGCTACGTGGTCTGGCAGCAGCCCGAGGATGACGCCCGCTGCCGCCGCTGGCTGGCCGAGCAGATGCGCCGCATCGAGCCGTTCAGCGAGGGCCTCTTTCTGGCCGATTCGGATTTTACCACGCGCCCGGCCCGCTTTATGGACGAGCAGCACTGGCAGCGCTTGCAGGCCGTGCGCGCCCGCTACGACCCCACGGGCCTCTTCCACTCCTATCTGATCCATCCCGAGACCCCCATCAACGTCAATCCCTGGAGCCAGCCCTGAGCCTGGGCAACGCAATGCCCACACCATTTAACCCCTTGCTCCACCCGAGCTGGCTGGTCTGGTCATGGTTCCCTTGGGCAATCCGTCCCTCTCCCTCTCCCAGGCCCGACCAGCCCACTCCTCTCTTCTTCTGCTGCCCAGCTGTTCCGTCAGGCGAGCAGGGTGGGGAGCGCTTTCCAGCAACGGCGAGCGGACGGCGTGGCGCTGCCAGGAAAGGAAGGCGAGCAGCCCACGTGGAGCGGGCTGGCCTCCTGGTGCAGCCGTTCGCCGTCCGCTGAGGACCAGAAGGGGAAAGGGAGTCTACAGCTCGTCAGTTCGGCAGCTCGCTCGGAGCCAATCAGGTCAGGTCAGGTCAAGACGTGCGGGCAGCAGATCAGCGTGACCGCTCAAGAGCTGCTGGCGCTCCTGCGGGGCCAGCGCTGCCCCAAAGAGGGCCGTGGGGGCGCGCGTGCCCATATCGAAAGGCAGGTCGGTCCCGAGGACCACGCGCTCCGCTCCCAGCAGCGTCACCAGGTAACGCAGGGGCTCGGCCCCATGCACCAGGGAATCGACATAGAGGCGTCGCAACAGGTCGAGCGGCGTCTGGCGCAAATGGGCTAGCTCGGGCCGGACCCGGGCCCCATGCTGCCAGCGTCCCACCACAAAGGGAGCTACCCCTCCGCCGTGGGCCGCCACGAAGCGGATCTGAGGATAGCGCTCCACCACGCCGCCGAAGAGCAGCGAAGCCAGAGCAAAGGCCGTCTCCGCTGGATTCCCCAGCAGGTTACGCAGGTAGTAGCGCGTCAGACGCTCGGCGCCCAGGACCTCCAAGGGGTGAATGAGAACCAGGGCCTGGCGAGCGTCCAGGGCTTGCCAGACCGGCTCTAGCTCGGGCGCATCCAGATTCCAGGCATTGACGCGCGTCAGAATCTCGATCCCCGCCAGATGAAGCTGATCCATCAGATAGGCGATCTCTTCAGCGGCCCGCTCCGGGTCCTGCAGCGGGGCCAGGCCCAGGCCGTGGAAGGAGCGGGGGTAGCGACGCACGACCGCGGCCAGGGCCTCGTTCTGCTCGCGCAGGAGGGGAGCCGCCTCCGAGCCCGCTAACTCGTAGAAGGCCATGAAGGGCGGGGGCGACAGCACCTGCAGATCGACGCCCGTTGTCGCCAGCAGCTCCAGACGGGCATCAAGATCGTAGAAATCTTCGGGGCGGCAGGCGCTGCCCAGCGGGATGCCGCCGGTCTCCAGGATCGCCTCCTGGCCTTCCCCTCGCCAGCGGGACCCCAGGATGCGCCCGTCTGGCGCGCGAGCATGCATCTGGAGATGCTCACGAGCCAGATAATGAGCATGGAAATCGATAATCATACAGCCTCTGTCTGCTGTCAATCTCTGCAGGATGGTTCCAGCTAGCCTGAGCGCTGATCAGGCTGGCCCCACCGCCGCGGGCCCAGTGGCCGGATCGGTGTCGGTGGGCGCCTCGTCACTCAGATGGGAGTGGCGGCAATCTCGAACGAGCGGCGCGTCAGGCCCTCCACATCGGCATCGGGCGTCTGATCGCGCTCCCACTGGCTCAGCTGTGACGAAATCTCGACCAGGGCCTTGCAGCGCTCGTAGCGCCGCTGCATGAAGCGCTCCAGAGCCTGTGGCAGCGGGTCGCCGCTCGCCACCTCCTCAGCCAGGACGATCGCATCCTCGATCGCCATCGCCGCCCCCTGGGCCACGTGGGCCGTCATCGCATGGGCCGCATCGCCGATCAGCAGCACGCGCCCACGATACCAGGGCGAGGGCAGCAGCAGCGTCTCGAAAGGTCGATAGATCACCTCCGACTCATCGCTAATGTAGCGATCGCGCACCAGAGCCACCGGCCCACCGAAAGGAGCGAGCCGCTCGCGATAGGCCGCCGGCAGGCACTCACGTGGGAAGCGCGGCGGTGGCCCCGGAGGAGGCGTCTCCACCAGCAGGATGTACATCAAGTCGGGAGCCAGCGGGATGAAGCCGGCCTTGCCATAGGGGCCACCCTCGAAGAGCCAGCCCGTCGTCACGTCGGGCAGGCGCGGCACATTGCAGCGCCAGCAGACCTGGCCCACATAGGTCGGCTGGTACTCGGAGCCGAAAATCAGACGGCGCACCAGCGACTTCAGGCCGTCAGCTCCCACCACCAGGTCGTAGCTGGCAAAGGAGCCGTCGGAGAAGGTCACCGAGACCTCGCTCTCGGACTGCGCCAGGGTCGCTACCGTCAGGCCCAAACGAATGGTCGCGCCAGACTGCCGCACGGCATCCTGGAGAATGGCGTGCAGACGAGAGCGCGTGAGGCCGTTTCCTGGGGGATAGCGCGGCCCCGCAATCTGAGGCTGGGGCACCTCGAAGAGAAAGGTTCCCTCGCGGTCGTAGAAGCGAACACCCCCCATCGGGTGCCCGGCAGCAATGCACTTTTCGGCCAGGCCAATGCGGTCGAGGGCTCGCAGAGCATTACCTTGCTGGATGATCCCCACCCCATAGACGGACCACTGGGGATTAAGCTCGACGACCTCGACTTCACAGCCGATCTGGCGCAGCGCCACTGCCGCCGTCAGGCCGGCGATGCCGCCGCCGACAATCAATATCTTCTGCGCGCTTTTGTCCATCGTAGGACACTCCATCTTTCGCTGAGGATTCTCCTACCGTCCATGCAGGCCGCTTAGCCTCGCCCGCGCTGACGGAAAGGATTGACCAGATCGGGATCGATCTGCCTGCCCCCAGTGGCCGCCGGCTCGGGGAAGGAGCCGCCCGGCGCCAGCGGGAAGGACTCCGTCATCGAGTCGGGCATGGCGGCGTTGCGGTACATGGTGTTCGATCCCTGCGAAGGCACCCAGCGCACCGGCTCCCAGTCCGGAATGTAGTTGCGATAGCCGCCTGAGTTCAGCTCGATACGCATGCCGCCCGGCTCGCGGAAGTAGAGATAGTATTGCTCGCCCATGCCGTGCTGGCCGGGGCCATACTCCATGCTCAGCCCGGCTTCCAGCAGGATGTCGGTGGCCCGCAGCAGGTCCTTGATCTCTGGGAGGAAGAAAGCCACGTGGTTGACACGGCCCGGGATACCCGAGAAGTCGGCCACAAAGCCGAGATCGTGCGACTTCTCATTGGTGGTGATCTGCGTGAAGACGACGATGTCCGGCATCTCGTCAGGAACGGTATATTCCATGAAGCGGAAGCCGAGGGTATCGCAGTACCAGCGGGTGTCTTGCATGACATCGAGCGAGGCCACGGTGACGTGGTCGAGCTGGCGGGGGGCCACGCCGCGCCCGGTGAAGCGCTGCGGGCGAGCGGGATAGGTTGAACGCAGCTCGGGCGGCGCGCTGTAGCGATCTACCTCCCAGAAGACTTCATTGAGGTGGCCGCCAGGACCACGGAAGCGATAGGCTGGGCCATGCCCCGGGCCCCGCTCGATCCACTGGCCTTGCTGGCCAGCCGCTTCGATCTCCTTGACGGCTTGCGCTAGCTCGTCCGGCCCCCAGGTGCGCCAGCCGATGTGGCCCAGGGCCGGCTGCTCACCGCTGGTGAGCACCAGGCTGTGGTGGTAGAACTCTCCCCAGCAGCGCAGGTAGCAGGAGTCCCCGACACGCTCGCTCAGCTCCATCCCCATCACCTCCGTGAAGAAGCGCAGGGAGTCCTCCAACGCAGGGGTCACGATCTCTACATGGGCCAGGTGGGCAAGCAGGTGTTTGCTCATGGTCTCGTTCTCTCCTCATTGGGTGGTCGATAGCACCAACAGCGGTAGCAGCAGGGGCAGCAGCACGAGGTCCGGCGCGGCCTTGCCCCTCGCCCCAGGTAGCAGCGCCGCCTCGATCGGCGCCTGCCTGTCGCTGCCGCCAACGGCAGAGCTGGCCCCAATTAGCAGCCAGACAAGCAAACGAGCAGGAGAGGACGCCGCTCTTGATTGACGCTCAGCCAGTTCTGTGCTACCATAACAGCCAGGACGCTGCAGAGTGCCCGTCATGCCTCTCACAACGCTGTGAAAGAGCCTGCCTCTCCGCTTGCAAACGACGGGCATCGCACCTGGCGCCTCGTCTGACCGAAGGCTGTGTCTGGTAGAGCGATCTGTTCGTTCCTCCCCTCCGTTCGCCAGACTCGCTCACAGTGTAGCGAAAGGCGGGGGAAAGATCACTACCACTCGCTTCCGCTTTTCTCTTTCCGGTTGCTTCCGGTGAGGGAAAGCACCCGCTGCGCTCTGTCCACAAGAGGATACTGAAAGATGGAAGGACATCGAGTTGGGAGCACGACGCCGTGGGCTATCACCGTCGGTATAAGCTCAAAGATGACCGCTTCGGTCTGCTGGCACTCACGTTGCGCGAGAAAGCCGGCCTGACACAGGCAGAGATCGCAACCATGCTCGGAGTGTCGGAGCGCACGATCCGTCACTGGGAGGGCGGCACGGCCTTCCCTACGAGCGAGAATCTGAAGAAGCTCATTGAGATCTACTGGCATTACGGCGCTTTCCATGAGGAGCACGCGCGCGACGAGGCCCGTACGCTCTGGCATCAGGCTGCCGAGAGCGCGGCCCGGCGTTCGATCCCCTTCGATGAGCTTTGGTTTGAGGAGCTGCTTCAGACTCAGCGTCGCGCGCCCGCTCATCTCCGCCCCTCTTCTTCTGTCTTTGCCCCAGCTTCAACCCCTTCTGAAGAGTCGGCCACTGTCTCCACTGGACCACTCCCGGCTCCGCCCGCACGCTCGGCCCCCGCTTCTCAGATGACGACCGAGGCACACGCTGAGTGGGGTGAGGCCCCAGACGCTTCGGCGTTCTATGGCCGACAGCAGGAGCTGGCCACCCTGGAGCGCTGGCTCCTCTCCGACCATTGCCGCCTGGTCGTTCTCCTCGGCATGGGTGGCATCGGCAAGACCACCCTGGCGGTACGCTTTGCTCAACAGGTGGCGCCTCGCTTCGAGTTTGTCCTCTGGCGCTCGCTGCGCAACGCTCCCCCGCTTGATGAGCTGCTCGCCGATTGCATTCAAGCCCTGACTCAGCAGCAGGGCCTGGCGCTGCCGTCCCAGCTTGAAGGACGCATAACTTTGCTGCTCGATCTGCTGCGCAAACGACGCTGCCTGCTGGTCTTTGATAACATGGAGACCTTGCTGCAGCCCGGCAGCTTCGAGGGACGCTATCGCGAAGGTTACGAGAGCTATGGCCGCCTGCTGCGCCAGGTGGCGGAGTGCACTCATCAGAGCTGCCTGCTGGTGACCAGCCGCGAGCTGCCCGGCGAGCTAGAGCCGCTGGAGGGACCGCTCTCGCCGGTGCGCGTTCTGAAGCTGTTCGGGTTGGAGCGTGAGGCTATTCAGCAGTTGCTGGAGGAGCGCCGCCTCTCGGGCACGCCACACGCCTGGGATGAGCTGGTGGGCCACTATGGCGGCAACCCTCTGGCGCTGAAGATCGCCGCCGCTACGGTGCAGGAGGTCTTTGGCGGCCAGATCGAGGCATTCTTGCGCGAGGGGCCGATGCTGCTCCACACCGTGCGCCAGCTTCTCGATTACCAGTTCGAGCGCCTCTCACCTCTGGAGCGCGACCTGATGTACTGGCTGGCCATCGAGCGCGAGATGGTCCCCCTGGAGGAACTGAGCCAGGACTTGCTGGGAGCGGTCTCGCGACGCGAGCTGCTGGCCGCGCTTAAGTCCCTGCGCTGGCGCTGCCTGGTGGAGCGCGCCGAGCAGGGGGCGATTTTCACCCTGCAGCCGGTGGTGATGGAGTATGTCAGCGAGCGGCTGGTCGAGGAGGTCTGTAACGAGATCCTGCAGGAGCGTCCGCGGCTCTTGCTTTCACACGCGCTGATGAAGGCCAACAGCCAGGACTATATCCGTGAGAGTCAGGTTCGTATGCTGCTGCAGCCGCTGCTGGAGTGCCTGCTCTCCTCTTGCGGCGACGAGGAGCGGGTGGAGGAGCGGCTGATGGCTCTGGCGGGCAGCCTGCGCGGTCTGCCCTACACGGCCCAGGGCTATGGAGGTGGCAATCTGGTCAATCTAGTGGCCACGCTCAATGGCCATGTGCGCGACAAGGATTTTTCTGGCCTGGCCGTGCGGCAGGCTTATCTGCAGGGCATAGAGGCCCAGCGGGCCAGTTTCGCCTCCGCCTGGTTGAGTGACTCACTCTTCACGGAGCCGGTCGAGAGCATCGCCTCGCTGACCCTCAGCCCCGACGGGCACCTGCTGGCTGTGGGTAGCTTCAGCGGGCAGATTCGCCTCTGGCATCTGACCGAAGGGCGCCCGCTCTTGACGCTGCGCGGCCACAGTCGCATGGCCTGGGCCCTGGCCTTTAGCCCCGATGGGCGTCTGCTCGCCAGTGGCGGCTATGACCGCAACCTGAAGCTCTGGCATGTGAGCGGCGAGGAGCGCGGGCAATGTTTTCGCCTCTTCCAGGGCCATGAGAAATGGGTGCGGGCCGTGGCCTTTAGTCCTGATGGGCGCCTGCTCGCCAGCAGCGGCATGGATCAGACGATTCGTCTGTGGGAGATCGAGACAGGTCGCTGCCTGAAGGTGCTCTACGGCCACATCGGACCCGTCTGGGATCTGGCTTTCAGCCCCGATGGTCGCTTCCTGGTCAGCAGCGGCAATGATGAAACGGTACGCCTCTGGGAGGTTCAGTCGGGTGCCTGCGTGCGCATCCTGCGCGGCCACAGCGGCGATATCATGGCGGTCGCCTTCCATCCCCAGGGCGAGCTGTTCGCCAGCGGTGGCGAAGACGGCCTGGTCAATCTCTGGGACATGGCCAGCGGGCGCCTCCTGGCCACGCTGCGCCTGCATACAACGCGCGCGGCCACCATCGCCTTCAACCCCGAGGGCACATTGCTGGCCAGTGGCTGCGACGATGGGGCGGTCGAGATCTGGCGACTGAATGGTGAAGCTCAGCGACTGCGTATTCTGCACGGACACTCTACCTTTGTGAGCGCGGTGGCCTTCGGTCCCGCCGGCCTGCTGCTCAGCGTCTCCTACAGCGGCAAAGTCAAGCTCTGGGATGTGGAGAGCGGCAAGTGCCTGCGCACCTTGCAGGGCCACAGCAGCGTGGCCCGCTCGATGGCCTTTAGCCCTGACGGGCGCTACCTGGTCCACGGCGACGATAACGGGCTTCTCCGCCTCTGGCTCCTGGAGCCCGGCGGCCAGGCCCGCTGCCTGCGCGCTTTCCAGGGCCATGCCGGCCCGATCTGGTCGATTCTCTTCCGCGACAGCCAGACCTTCATCAGCAGCGGCGACGACCAGGCGATCCGTCTCTGGTCCCTGAGCGAGCAGGAGCAGGAAGGGGCAACACACTGCCTGCAAACCTGGCATGGCCACAGTGCCGTCATCTGGTCCCTGGCGCTCGCTCCCGACGGTCAGCTGCTCGCCAGCGGGAGCCACGATCGCACCGTCCAGCTTTGGGACCTGAGCCGCGAGGGCCAGGCCGCTTGCCTGAAGACCCTCCACGGCCATAGCTCGATGGTCTGGTCGCTGGCCTTCAACCCCGATAGCAGCATACTCGCTAGCGGCGACAACGACGGCGAGATCAAGCTGTGGGAAGTCGCCAGTGGGCGCTGTCTGCGGACGCTCCAGGGAGAGGCCAGCCCTATTGGCGCCCTGACCTTCAGCACCGATGGCCGCTTTCTATTGAGCAGCAGCAACGACGGCAGCCTCAGTCTCTGGGAAGTAAGTAGCGGCTACCGCTGCCAGCGCTGGCCCGGCCAGGGGGCGCTCACCTGGTTTCGGGCGATCGCCTTTAGTCCCGACGCACGCCTGCTGGCCAGCGGTGATGAGCATAGCCTGCGCCTGGGCCAGATCGACGGCTTGAGCTACCATCTCTGCGAGCAGACCTTTGCCCGCCACCGGGGCCAGGTCTGGTCGGTGACCTTCAGCGCCGACGGCGAGCTGCTGGCCAGCGGCGACGACGACGGCGTGATTTTCGTCTCCCAGGCCAAAACCGGGGCCTGCCTCTATGTTCTGCGGAGCGAGCGCCCCTATGAGGGGATGAGCATTCGCCATGTGCGTGGCCTCAGCGAGGCCCAAAAGGCCTCGCTCAAAGCCCTGGGCGCCTGCGAAGGAGGCGGCGAGGCGACGCCACCCACTCCTCCCTCAAGCTAAGAGCCTGCGCTCGCTAGCGGCTCCTCCTTCTTTGTCCTTTCCTTGCCTTCCTCATGCAAGGCAGCCACTGTGGCTGAGCAGGTCTCTCTTCTCCACCTGCGTCGCAGGAGCATGGCGGCACCGGCCAGGGGACCGGAAGCAACCGGAAAAGCGAAAACGGAAGTGAACGGTAGTGAACTCCGACCACGGTCCAGCTACACTGAGGAGCAGAGTGGAGGAACAGATGGCCGGTGCTCTGTGGCCTGGGCCCGGGCCCGCGCTGCTTGCGGGTCACCGTCGCCGTCGGTGGCGCTTCTGCCGCTCCCGCTCCCCTGGAGTGGTCCCGTGCCGCGTGGCTCCTGGGCGCCTCTCCCCCGTTCGCCAGCGCGCCAGGCGCCTGCGTTGCGGGCAGCGCCCCCTCGGCGACTGGGCACAGCACAGAGCACCAGTCGAC
>NZ_BDGT01000088.1 GCF_001748285.1 Thermogemmatispora onikobensis
AGATCATTATCCCCAATCCCTGGCACTTCAGCTATCCACTCTGGCCGCCGCGCCCAGTGGTCGACCTGATCCACTGGTGGGGCCAGCACTTTGATCCGCTTTTGATGGCTCGTCCAGTCTTCTTTAAGGTGACCATCTGGCTCGACGACCTGCTCTACGGCCCGTTCTACCTGGTGGCTATCTATGCCTACGCGAAGGGCCGCGAGTGGATTCGCCTGCCAAGCATTATCTACGCCGTGGCTATGATCGAGGGCGTGGTGATCATCCTGAGCGAGGAGGCCTTCGGCGCCTACCGCTCGCCACAGCTGGGCCTGGTAATTGCCGCTAACGCTTCGTGGATCATTTTCCCGCTTGTGATTCTCTTCCGCATGGGATTGCGCGAGCATCCCTTCAGCCGCCCAGTAGCCCTGAGCAAGCCAGCCTTAACGGGGGAAGGAGTCAGAGGATGAAACGCGCCTTCGCTATAGTAATCCTGGCCTATGTCCTGGCACTGGGAGCGGCCTGGGCCACGTTCCTCGTTCTTCAGAGGTGGCCACCGCTGGTCGCGCTGGCGGTGGCCGATGGCGTAGCGACCGTCGTGGTCTTCGCCTTCAGTGTGCTGACAAACAATTCGAGCCTCTACGATCCCTACTGGAGCGTGGCCCCGGTCCCGATCGCCCTTTTCTGGCTATTCCGGCCCGGCTCCGATGGTCTGGCCAACGCGCGGCATGGGCTGATCTTCGGCTTGCTCTGCCTGTGGGCGCTGCGCCTGACGGTAAACTGGGCCAGGCGCTGGCGCGGGTTGGAACATGAAGACTGGCGCTACGTGGATATCCGTAAGAATACAGGGCCCTGGTACTGGCCAGTCAGTCTGCTCGGTATTCACCTGATGCCGACAGTGCTGGTCTTTTTGGGCTGCCTGAGCCTGTGGCCAAACCTGAGCGATCGCGGAACTCCCCTCGTGCTGGCCGATGGGCTGGCAGCCCTGGTGACACTGGCCGCCGTGGCTATCGAGACCGTGGCCGATCAGCAAATGGAGCACTTCCGCGCCCGGCCCGCCAGCGAGCGCGGCCCCTTTCCGTCGGGCCTCTGGTCCTGGTCGCGCCATCCCAACTATCTCGGCGAGGTCCTCTTCTGGTGGGGCCTCTATCTGTTCGTGCTGGCGGCTCACCCGGCTTTCTGGTGGACGATCGTCGGGCCGCTGGCAATACTGGCGCTCTTCCTGGGGGTCAGTATCCCGATGATGGAGCGCCACCTGCTGGCAAAGTATCCTGCCAGCTATGCCCAGTACCAGCAGCACGTCTCTCCGTTCTTTCCGTGGCCTCCGCGCTCTCGCTCTCCGCAACGCGCAGAACTGGATCACTGAGCCGCGCGATGTGCTATAGTGTTTTTGTCCTGACAACGTGGCTTCAGGGCCAAAGGCGAAGCAGGCTATCGGGTCAGAATATGCTGAGCGGATGGACGCAACCGCTAGAATAGGAGGAGAACAATGGCAGTCTATATCATCGCCAGCATCGATATCACCGATCCCGAGGACTATCAGGAGTATGCCCGCCAGGCCGGAGCTACCGTGGCTCAATATGGCGGCAGATATCTGGCTCGTGGCGGCCAGATTGAGACGCTCGAAGGGGACTGGCAGCCTGGTCGCATCGCTTTGTTGGAGTTCCCAACAGCAGAACAGGCCTGGACCTGGTACAATTCCCCCGAGTATAGCGCAATCCGCGGCATCCGGCAGCGCGCTTCTCACTCGCGCGTAATCCTTGTGCACGGCCTCCCCGAGCAGCCAGCCTGAGTGCAAGAGGCACGCTTACTTACACGCCTCATGAGCCAGAGGGTCCATCAGCCGCCCCCTGTTCGCTCATGAGGCACTTTGATGCTCATGAGATCCATGCTCATGTACCTGGGAGGCCTCGGCTGGCTCAGAAGCAGGCCGGTTCATCATGGCCAGCATGGCCGGGCCCCCGGTGCGCAGAAAGCGGATGACGAGCGCGGCGGCCAGCAGGAGAGCTAACAGATTGAGCACAGTGGTATAGTTCCACTGCAAACCCTGGCTAATGGCAGCTACCGTACGCTGCGTAGGAATAAGGCCCAGCAGGCTAAAAAGCAGCTCCACCAGGTAGCCAGCCAGGGCCATTGTTACATAAAAGGTCAGCAGCAGATAGCCGGCCACCTTCCAGCCGTAATACTTGCGATAGATGTCGAGAATAGGCAGGACGATCAGGTCAGCGAAGATGAAGCTGACCAGGCCGCCGAAGCTGATGCCGCCACGCCAGAGCACCGCCGCCAGGGGCACATTGCCTACAGAGCAGACAAAGCTGATGATGGCCACCAGCGGACCAATCAGCGGCCCCTCAATGGCGGCCAGCGTCGGGTTACCGCTCAGGAAGAAGGTGCGCCAGAAGCTGTCAGGTACCCAGGCCGCTAAGGCTCCGGCAATGAGCAGTCCCAGCAGCACGTCGGTCCAGACCGCCGCCCAGTCCATCACGAAATAATGGCTGATGGCTGTGAAGGCTCGCCCGCTCCAGAGACGGCGCCAGAACGGGCCACTGGCCTCGACACTCATGTCCATCGCCGCATGGCCCTCCATACGCCCGCTGAGGCCGCGCTCCGCCTGCTCTCTGGCTCGAGCCACCAGCTGGCGACTGAGCGTGAGGCGGAAGATGAGCGCCAACAGAATGACCATGATGAGGCCACCGAGATACTGCGCCAGCATGAAGGGCCAGCCCAGTAAGACGAGTAAGATCAGGCCCAGCTCAATCACCAGATTGGTCGAGGCCAGCTCAAAGACCATCGCCGCTGTGAAACTGGCCCCCTTGCGAAAGAGCGAGCGCGCCAGGGCAACTGCCGCATAGGAGCAGGAGCTGGAGGCAATGCCGAAAAGGGTGGCCAGCGCCAGATGCCGGGGAGACTCGCCTCCCAGGAGACGGGCCAGCGTTCTTCGGGAAACGACCGCCTGCACCAGTGCTGAGAGGGCAAAGCCTAAGACAAGCGGCCAGAGAATTTCCCAGAACATGCTGAAGGCGCTCAGCAGCGCCTGCACGATAAACATGGGCCTTTCGTTCCCTCCTTTTGCTACCTGCCCTCGCAGGTCACCTCAGAGCAAGCTGGCAAGCCAAGGCTTCCCCGAGAAAGATAGGCCGCCCAGATCACCCCTGTCAAGCTCATGGGCAGGCGCAGTCAGAACCGGGGACCAGCCCTAGCCTCCTGACCAGGGCTGCTGCCGCGCTTGACAGCAGTCTAGAGGGAAGAGGCCGCGGTATCGCTCGGTCTCTGTGGCTCCGCTTCGGCTTCCAGGGTCAGAGACCAACTGCGATGCAGTTGGGGATGGATCAGATTGGCGCGCACCAGCAGGGCCCGATCGCGCAAGATCTCCTCCGGCTGACCGTCGGCCAGAATGCGCCGCTCCTCGCCCAGCACAATCACCCGCCGCGCAATCAATGGCACAATCTCCAGCTCGTGGGTGGCCGTAACGATGGTTCTCCCCTGCTCACCCAGGCGACGGATCAAATTGACCAGCACCCACTTGGTACGCGGATCAAGCGAGGCCGTCGGCTCGTCCAGAAGGATGACCTCCGGCTGCAGCGAGAGAACCGAGGCAATGGCCGCTCGCTTCTTCTCGCCGCCCGACAACTCAAAGGGGGCCCGGTCGGCCAGATGGCTGATCTCCATCAGCTCCAGGGCCTCCTGGCAGCGCCGCTTGACCTCTTCACGCGGCAGGCCGAGCTGCAGCGGCCCGAAGGCCACATCATCAAAGACCGTGGCGCTGAAGAGCTGCACATCGGGATCTTGAAAGACTAGCCCAACCTGGCGATGAAAGGTAAAGGTCTCCTGCCCTGCCGCCACCGCCTTGATATCGCGGCCCAAGGCCCGCATGCTTCCCTCCTCGGGCGCCAGCAGACCATCGAGGAGCTTCAGCAGGGTCGATTTGCCACTCCCATTGGCCCCCAAGAGCGCAATCTGCTCGCCGTGGCTAATCTCCAAATCGATGCCGTCAAGGGCCAGATGTCGACCGTGATAGCGATAGCGCACCCCACGCAGCCGATAGATGACGCTGCCTGGTTGGAGCGTCGAAGCCTGCGTCTCGCTCATAGCAGCACCCTCCCTAAGAAAAAGAGACCAATCGCCAGCAGCGCCGCGCCCAGCAGCGCCAAGATATCCCCACTCCGCAGGCGATAATCGCTATAGGTGCGAATCGTCCCCGTGAAGCCGCGCGCACACATGGCAGCATAGACCTCATTGCTCATCTGGAAGGAGCGATTCATCAAGGTCACCAGGGCGGTCACAATCCAGGCCCGCTGCTCTCCGCCGCTGGTGAAGCCCACTGTGCGGCTCTTGCGGGCCTCGAAGAAGCCGTTGACCGTGTGCAAAAAGAGAAAAATATAGCGGTAGGTCATCGAGAGCAGTAGAATAAAGATCTGGGGCACATGTAAGACCTGCAGGCTTTTGAGAAGATCAGCCCAGCGCGTCGTCAGAATCAAGAGAACGGCCAGCGAGACGGCATCACCCACGCGCATGACAAAGACGGCAGCCCCCAGCAGACTGGCCACGGTCGGACCCAGGTGCAACGGCCCCAGGTCCAGCTCAAAGAGGCGCGGCCCACCGCTGGTGAAGAAGATTGAAGGCAGGATGACAACGCCTGCAAAAAAGGGAATGCCCAGCCAGACCCGACGCACAAAGAAATCAAAGGGCAAGAGACTGACTCGCGCCATCAGCAAGAGCACACCATACAGCAGCAGCAGAGTCAGAAGCGAATGAGAGAGACTGGCGACCAGCACCGTCACAATGAACATCCCGAGCTTGATCCGCGGATCAAGGCCCTGCAGCCAGCCTGGACGGCGCGCGTGCTCCTCTGTAAAGACCGCACGCTCAATAGCCTCCGTCACCCCGGCCAGCGTCTGCTCCACCCAGCCAAGCTGACGACGTAGCTGACGCCGCTCCTGACGCGAGAGAGGCAGACGCTCAGGGCTGGCGCCAGCCTGGGTCGGCTCCCCTGGCTGGCCGCCCGTTCTCGAACTCATAGCGCCTCCTCACGCGGCTGCACTGGCTTTCCGCCGACTGCTGCTTCACCTCCACCACGGCCAGTCAGGCGGCGTATCAGCAGCATCAAGCCCGAGACCACCAGCACCAGCAGGAGAATCCCGATAATGCCGCTGATCTCATAGCCCAGAGCAGCATGCCACAAGGGAGCATTCGACGCCGTAAAGAAGTCAGCATTGATAGTGTAGCCACTCAAGGGCGCATTCCACAGACCATTGAGATCGCGCAGCCCCTGGGGAATGTAGCCGAAAGCCTTCTGCACATCCTCGGGGCTGCCTTCCCCAAAGGCGAAACCGGGCGCGATCAGACCCAGCGGCGCGAAAATGGCCAGGGCCATGAAGAAGGTCCCCACTCGTTTCAGGCGCGCCGGCAATACCACCCAGGTCAAAGGCAAGAGCACTACCGCGATGCCCAGCACAATCAGAAGCATGATGCCGACGTCCGGCCAGCTCACCTGCGACCAATCCGCCCCAAAGAGATGGTCTAGACGTCCCCCACCGGTAATCAGACCAGCAACAAAGAGCAGGACGAGCGCCAGAGGCACCGCCAGCGCGAAGATGCGCCAGAGCGGCAGCGCCTGCACCTCGCCGACGGGGACATCGCCGCCGCTCACTACCTCGCGCAGCGCTGTGAGCAGGGCCGGATGATGCTTCTGGATGTAGGCAAAGCCAAGGGCCGTAATCAGCGCTTCGACCAGCGAGGCCCCAAAGGCATGCGAGAGCAGCATCGCGGGAATGGCCACGCCCAGCGGATAAGGACTATAGAGCGGGTGCCCATTCTGCTGAAAGAGCACTGGCTGCAGCCCCAGCTCGATGCCAACAGCCAGAGCCGCCGCCGTAATCCCGACGTAGGAGCCGATGGCCGCCGCCCAAATGCGCCGCGTTGACAGCACCGGCGAGCGACCAGCGATCAAGCGATAGGCATAGTAACCAACAAAGGGCAGGATGACGCCCATATTCAAACAATTGACGAAAATAGCAAGAATGCCCCCATCACCGAAGAAAAGCGCCTGAATAATCAGGGCCACACTCACGCAGAGCATGGCCGCCCAGGGACCAAGCACAATAGCGATCAAGGTACCACCGACCCCGTGGGCCGTCGTCCCTCCAGGCACGGGCACATTAAACATCATGATGGTGAAGGAGAGGGCCGAAAAGATGGCCATCAGCGGCACGGTCCGCCGATTGAGCACATCGCGCATCTTATGAGTGGCCACCCCCCAGGCAGGAACGGTCACGATGCCAGAGCCCAGGGAGAAGACAGGCGAGAGATAACCGTCGGGTATGTGCATGGCAGGAACCTCCGTAACCCGCTCAGAAAAGAGACCACCGCCCAATTGCAGAGGAAGAACGCAAAACGCCGAGAAGGCCCCCCACCAGGCCGGCTACTTGTCAATTGCCCCTCCTCACCTGGTGTCGGCCATAGCTGCTTGTCAGATGCAATTGCAAATTATTCTCAATAACTACAGGTAAGTATAGGGAACAGGTTGCTTGCCTGTCAAGGGCAGCCTGGCCTCGGTTAGCCGGATTCAGGTAGCGGCGAGAAGAGGAGTAGAGTTAGCTCAGACGAAGATCCAGCTCAGGGAAAAAAGGAGAAGGCGGGGGAAAGAGCAACTGCTCCGCTTCCCCCGCCCTGCTTCCAGGGTGGGTGCTCGTGCTCGTTCGTATCCAGCAGGGGCGCTTAGATCAGCTACTTTGTGCCACAGCTCCTCTTCAGGAGAAGAGGCGAGCAGAGAACAGGCTGCCGTGCCCATAAGCAGGCCAGCCGGTCTGGCCAGTCTCACTCACTGAGGAGCAGGCAGGGCGCCTGTCGAGCCACACTGGCCGCTCCCGCTGCCAGTGGGAACCGCCAGCGGGCCGGTCTCGACAAAACAGAGGAAGCTATATTCCTTGCTTGCATTGCCCAGGCCGGTGTACTGGCCATTGAGCAAGCCGTAGCTATCCTCGCCATTCAGGGCCCAGTAGGTCCAGTTCAGATTGCTCACAGCCACGCCCGAGCCCCCGGAGCCATAGCTGCTCTTGATGAAGTTGATCAGGTCCGTGAACCACTGGCCCTGCGAGCCTGCGGCGCTAGAGACCAGATCGCTGGCGCTGTTGCCAGTGCCAAACTCGCCGATCCAGACCGGAGCCGAGCTATAGGGCTGGGCGCCTGTATTGTTCCAGGGATAGCCGCTATGGCCAGGCCAGCTCGGATTGATCCCGTTCGGCGTCGCAATATAAGCCCAATTGCTCGTCCAGACATCCACCAGGCTGGAGCCAGAGCAGCCGCTCTTATAGCAGGTGTTACTGTTGAACCAGCTCTGCGGATAGAGCGCTGGACCATACTCGTGCGCCGAGTAGACGACCTGATTATTGACCGCCGGCCCCAGGCTGCTGGCGCTGCCGCCGGCGTTGAGCACGATTGGCGCACCCGGATTCTTGCTATTGCCATTGACCCCCTGCAGGCTGCCGCCCCACCAGGTGCTGGAGTAGGGGCCGTTCGCCTGCGTTCCCGAGGACGTCGGATAGGCCGAGACCCCCTCGACAAAGATCAAAGGATAGCTCCAGCCGTGGGTCTGAGCATCGCCGAGCAAGGTATCGGCAGCGCGCTCCGCCGCCAGGCGCCAATCGTGGCAGGATGAGGTCGCCACGCAGGACAGCGCAAAGGGATTCGGATTCGGATTGCTGGCCGGATCAATGCCATCGCCCGTGCCCCATTGAGCCCCGCTGGCGTACTGATTGGGATAGGTCCCCTCCACATGCGGCTCATTGCGCAGGTCATAGCCCAGGACAATCGGCCACCCATCGGAGGCCAGATAATTCACCGTGACCGTATCCGTCGCTCCCATCGTCTGGGGAAGACCATGCACCCAGCGCTGCACACTCACCCAGTCGTTGATCCAACTGCTCTCGGGATAGGCCGAGGTATACCACAGGCCGCTCTGCTCGGCGGACTCGCCCGCCTCCGAGCGGTGGTCATCCAGGATCACATGCAGGCCAATAGAGCCAGCATAGTTGATGATCTTGGCCAGAATATCACGCGCGTGCAGCCCCACACACGACGGACAGCCCACGTCATTCTGCGGTATTGGATCAGACTCCCACATCTGATTAGAGAAGGGGATGCGCAGCGTATTGTAGCCATAGCTCTTGACCAGGTTGAGAATCGTCGAGATATCGTATGACCACAGACCATGCGCCACAGAATCGGGAGTCTCGAAGCCATACCAGTTGATACCACTAATGATGAACTGGCTGCCATTGGGTGCCAGGATCTTCGTGCCGCTGGTCCTCCAGCCGCCACTGGCACTGCCACCACCACCTGCGCCCGGCGTGGGGGTTAGCGTCGACACGCTCGTCGGAGCAGGCGAGGGCGTCGGCGTCGGCGTGGGACTGGCTCCCCCGGGCTCCGTGCCCCAAACCAGTTGTCCGTTGAGATAGAGCGTCACCTGGCTCCACGGGGCATAGCTCGTCTGCGTCGCGCTCCACGAATAGTCGTTGACCTGATTATAGTTGCTCCAGTCGCTCTTGTTGAAGCGCACCTGGATCTCACCGCTATTGCCACCGGGCCCAACACTCCCCGCCGCGCTGCTGAAACCGACCTGAAGATAGGCGTCAGCGGTGGCAGTGGAAGCGCTCAGCGCCACAAAGGTGCCAGAGAGATTGCTGCAACCAACCGCCGCATAGTCACACCAGAATTGCTGCGACTGGCTGCCGTCCTGCGTATACCAATAGCGGATGGTCAGGCTACTGAGGGCAACATTGGAGCTGGTATTGTTGACGATCTCAAAGTGAGGGCGAGGCGTATTACTGGTGGCACTGGTATTGGCATCGGCATACTCAAGAACCAGCCCGGCAGGCGTTGCCTGCGCATGACTGCTGGGAGCTGCTCCCAAGACCCCCCCCAGCAAGCTGAGCAGCAGCACCCCGAGCAGGAGCGCCCCGACCCACCAGCGTCCTTGCTGAGGCCACAGACGCGAGCGCGAAAAGAAGGATGGCTTCATGCCCAATGTCTCCTTAAGATGCGTCCAGAGCCTGGGAATTTTCCTCCAGCTAATCCAGGGGAGAGGCGGGACGGAAGGCGGTTGCCCGGGCCAGGGACTGGACCGATGAGGATCAGGCCCACTCAGACGAGCGCCTTTCTCCCCGCCGTCATCGATCCAGAGCCTGCAACCCACCCGCCAAACCTCCGCCCGCCTCATCCACGCTTGCGCTAGCCGCTCACACGGCCAATCTATGGACATACCAGCAGGCGCGTCCTTGCGGTAATAGCCATCCCTGACCTGCTGCTGGTATCAAGGCTGCCAGGTCAGACGACGCTGCAGCTGACGCCATTGAGTGAGAAACTTGTCGGCGCTGGATTGCTGCCGGTCCAGCTGGCCAGGAAACCCGGTGGAGAGCTAAGCGCACCGCCCGCCGGGATCTGGGCGTTGTAGGAGGCGTTGGTGATCGTCACCTGCGCCCCTTGTTGCGTGTAGCTCCCGTTCCAGAGCTGGGTAATCTGCTGACCAGCCGCGAAGCTGAAACGCAAGGTCCAGCCGTTGATAGGACTACTGCCCGTATTGGTAATGCTAATACTGGCCTGGAAGCCGCCTGGCCATTGACCCACCACACTATAGTGCACTTGACATGAAGCGCCAGCACCTGGCGTGGGAGACGGCGTCGGTGATGGGGTAGCCGTCGGAGTCACTGTCGGACGCGGCGTCGGCGATGGCGTCGGCGACGGCGCCCTGGTTGGCGTGGGAGACGGCGTCGGCGTCGGCGTGCTGCCACCGCCGCTGTTGGCCAGGGCAATCAGGTGATCGTGTAGCCCCTGCCCATAGGCCGTGGGCGTGCCATTGTAATTGCTGATCAGGGCAGGGAACGAGCTGCAATCGTAGGTGTCCCAGGCCCAGCCCAGATAGCCAATGCCATGCTGGTCAAACCAGGCCATCGCTGTGTCAATAAAGCCATGTGCACAGTCGTTCTCGCCGATCTCACCCGCAATGACCGGCACCTGGGCTGCCACCGGCGCAACCTGGGAGTCCCAGCAGCTTGTGCTGCTACAAGCGTTGAAATTATACAGGTGGAAAGAGGCCACCAGATTGTTGAGCGGGTCCGTGGGCTTGTACTGCAGCCACTGCGAGAGGTTGTTAGAGTAAGCCAGACCTCCTAGCATGATCACATTGGTGGCCCCCGTGGCCCGCACCGTGTTGATCAGGGTCTGCATGCCAGCTACGGCAAAACCAACGTCGCTACAAGGGCTGGCGTTGGCCGCCGTGCTGCCGTCACGCCAACAGGCCCAACTGCTGGTGTATGGCTCATTGTAGAGGTCAAAGATCACGGAACTGTTGTTCTTGAAGGCATTGGCTACCGAAGTCCAGAAGGCCGGCGCGTGATCCAGATCGGGCATCGGCTGCTGCCCGCTGGCCTGCTGGCTGCCCGGCGCGTTCCAGTGCAGGTCGAGAATGACAATGAGATTGTCAGATGTCAATGTATTAACAAAGTTGATAACCTGCTGCTGATAGGTGGCAGCTGAGTACTGGGCAGCAGGATAGCCGTTGATGCCAAGCCAGCAGTCCTCGTTCAAGGGGATACGCACCGCGTTGATATCCCAGCTCAGCATGGCATTGATGGCACTGGTGTCGACCGGCCCGTCGAAAACGGTGGTGGCGGTGCTGCTGCGACACATGTACTCTGCACCAGAACGATCAACCCCAAGCGCTCGAACAACCTGGTTCTGCCCGTTGAGCAATTGATTACCAGAGACGTGCAGCCCCGTCACCGACGGCGCCGCATGAACACGTAAAGCCTGCGATCTGACCCCTAGATAGGTGGCTAGGGAGAAGGACGCCAGAACGAGCAGGAGAGAGAGCGCCGCATACCTCAGCCGAGGCCAGCGACACACGGATGGTGTGGCCATAGATCCCCCCCTTTTGATAGATCAAAGAGGTAGCTTCCTTGCTTACCGGGGTCGCGCCTCCCTGCGAGAGAGATGGCACCAGGCCCGGCTCGCCCGCCGTGGTCCTCTTCTTGTCCCGTGGCTCCAGTTCTACCACAGCGTCGTAAACGGTATCGTAAACGATACCGTAAACGTTTACGAAAGTAACTATACCTGCCAGCTCCGGCTTTTGTCAAGCGCCGATCTCCCCCTTCCCTGCAGCCTGACGGGGGCCGGCAGGCTCTTCCCTATCCAGCGCGCCGTCTCTCCGGGCTTAGGACAACATGGGGAGGAAGACTGGCGTCGGCCCTACCTCTCACCTGTCTACTCGGCAACAACGGCTCGTTCTTGAGCGCCCGCTCAAAGCTGGTCTCCACGCAAAACTACACTTGAACAGGAAAAGAGGTTTTTTCTTCGTCTTCGCTTGTGACCAGCTCCATTCTGGTGATGGGTATCCAATTCTATTGCAGAGCTTTCCTGCTCCAATGGCAATTGACAGAGAAGATGCTCCCAATTACAATTTATGTAATCGATTGCGGTATCGTTAACGCAAGCGCTTACAAAAGCTTTCGCTCAACTGCAGAGCCAGGAAGCATTTCATTCCGATCAGCCACTGAGCCTGTTGAGAGAGCGCAAGAGAACGGAGGGAGAACGGCCCCCTTGCGAGGGGGCCAGCGCCTGATTCGGCTGTAGTGGAGCAGGCGCGCCCAGGGAGGCACATCCCAGGGCAGTGCCATGCCGTAGAGGGCGAGCCGGCCCTGTATGCAATTACCAATGGCCTGACGGCCAGCCAGGCTCGCCCGCTCAGCCCGAAGCGAGGACGAGACAAGACCAGGAGGCACCATGAACACGATCTATCAACCGCCGTGCTCAGGGAGTGCTTGCCAGCGCCTTGCTGGAGCACTCTGTATCCTTCTCTGCCTGGGCGCCCTGCTCCTCAGCGCCTGTGGTGGTTCGGCCCAGCCGACCGGGACCAGAACCGACACACTCAGGGTATTGCCGGCGCCCAACGGTCCCAATGCCGATCTCTTCAATCCATTCTTCAACTACAACACCCCTGCCGCCTGGGGAGCGCAGGGCCTGCTTTACGAGGTTCTCTATTCGACCGACTTCTCCACAGGCGAATATCATCCCTGGTTGGCAACCAGCTACAACTTCTCCGGCGACAACACCCAGCTCACCTTCCATCTGCGTCCTAACGTGAAGTGGAACGACGGCCAGCCCTTCACCAGCGCCGACGTCAAGTTCACCTTCGACCTGATGAAAGCACATCCAGCCGTCGACCAGGGCGGAGTTGGTGCTCTCATTACAAACATCACCACGCCCGACGATCAGACGGTGACCTTCACCCTGACCAGCCCCAACAGCACCGCGCTCTTCTATATCGGCCAGACCTACATCGTCCCGCAGCACGTCTGGTCCACCATCAGCGGCGACCCCGCCAAGTTCACCAACGATAAAAACCCCGTCGGCACCGGCCCCTACAAGCTGCGCAGCTTCTCCGCCGACCTGATCATCTACGACGTCAACCCCTCCTACTGGGGCGGCCAGCCCGCCGTCAAGCACATCTACGTCTACTCCGCCAAGGACAACACCACTGCTATCACCAATATGATCCAGGGCAAGTATGACTGGATGGGAAGCGCCTGGACACCGGACTTCGATAAGCAATTCAAGTCCAAGGACCCCCAGCACAACAAGACCTGGTTCTTCCCCAGCAACACCGTCATGCTCTACCTGAACCTCTACAAGGCCCCCTTCAATAATGTCCTCGTCCGCAAGGCCATCAGCGCCGCGATCAACCGCGACAACCTGCCACAGGGTGTAGCCTACTACGCGAAGCCAGCTCATCCGACCGCTATCATTCCTCCGCGCAAGGACTGGATCGCGCCGGAGTATCAGAATGCCACCTTCCAGTACAGCGTCTCGCAAGCCCAGTCCTATCTCAAGCAGGCCGGCTACAGCCAGCACAGCGATGGCTACTTCTACGACTCCAGCGGCAAGGTCCTCGGCTTCTCCATCATCGTCCCCAGCAGCTGGTCTGACTGGGCTCAGGACGCCCAGTTCATCGTCAACGACCTCAACAAGGCCGGCATCAAGGCCACGATGAACGGCGTGGCCGACGCCAATACCTACTTCAGCGCCATCTATGGCGGCAACTACGAGGCGGCGATCGGCTGGACGGATAAGGGTCCCACCCCCTACTATCCATATCGCGATATGCTCAGCAGCAGCAACTCCGCCCCTCTCGGGAAGTCAGTCTCGGGCACAAACTTTGGCCGCTGGGATGCGCATTCGGCTGGAACGCTGGCCAACCAGGTTGATCAGTTGCTCAAGCAGTACATGACCTCGACCGATACCACTGTCCAGAAACAGGCCATTCAGGGGATCGAGAAGATCATCGTCGAGCAGCTGCCGGCCATCCCGCTGACGGTCAATGTCGACTGGGACGAGC
>NZ_BDGT01000089.1 GCF_001748285.1 Thermogemmatispora onikobensis
ACGCCCCAGCTGCCCCGCTTCTGAGCTGAGCGTGAGCAGTCGAGAACGGCGAGGGCGGCCTCCCATCCCTCTCCTGGCAGCGGCCAGAGGTGCCCCCTCGTCCGTCCCGACTCGCTTGCTCGCTTGCTCGCTCACTCACTTGTTCACTTGTGCGTCTGCCTCTCCTCCTCTCCAGAGGGGACCGGCATTCAAATAACCCCTAACTCATTATTGATTCATCAGTTGTGGAGGCTTTCTATGGATCTGGGACTGGAAGGAAACGTCGCCATCGTCACTGGCGCCAGCCGCGGAGTGGGCCAGGCCATTGCCCGCGCGCTGGGCGCTGAAGGTTGTCGGCTCGCCATCATTGCCCGGGGACGCAAGGCCCTGGAAGCAACTGCTGAAGAGCTGCGCAGCGCCGGGGTTGAAGTCTTGACAATCGCTGCTGATCTCATGATCCCCCAGAACATCGAGCGCATTGTCCAGGACGTGATGGCTCACTATGGGCGTATCGATATTCTGGTCCATAACGCTGGGGGCGCCCGTGGCCAGACCATCTTTGACACCAGCGATGAAGACTGGCACGACGCTCTGGCCCTCAATGTCCTGGCCCTCAGCCACTTTGCTCGCCTCGTGGCCCCCATTATGAGCCGCCAGGGAGGAGGCCGCATCATCGCCATCTCCTCCATTTTCGGACGCGAATCGGGCGGACGACCTGCCTACAATGCCCTCAAAGCTGCCTCCATCAGCCTCACCAAGTCGCTGGCTCGTCAGCTTGCTCCCAACAATATTCTGGTGAACAGCGTCGCGCCTGGCTCCTTACTCTTCCCCGGTAGCTCCTGGGACCGCCGGCGCCAGGCTGATCCTGAGAGCATCGAAGCCTTTGTCAAAAGCGAGCTGCCGTTAGGCCGCTTTGGTACCCCTGAAGAGGTGGCCGCGGTCGTGGTCTTTCTGGCCTCCTCCGCGGCCTCGCTGGTCAGTGGGGCCTGCATCCCTGTCGACGGCGCTCAATCTCGCTCCAACATCTAGCTCGCGTAGGACCAGCAGCCCGTCAGCAGCCCACTGGCAAAGCTTAAAAAGCCCTAAGAAAGGCCGGCTCTGGTTTAGTTTCTCCTTAGAGCCTGTTACTGCAGAGCTTATCGGGGCCAGTATGCCTTGTAATCTGCTCAGAAAAACGGTACGCTTCTGTCTAGCAAGAAGGAAAAAAGACGAAGAGCAACGAGGAAACGAAACGATGACAAAGCAAGAACGCCCTGCGGTCAATATAGATGGCATTCTGGCCCAAAAAGCGTTGGCCGGCGATGAGCAGGCCTTTGAGATGCTCTTAAAGCGCTATCAAACAGCCCTGTTTAGCTTTATCTACCACTTTCTCGGCGACTATGACCAGGCATGCGATATTCTGCAACAAGTGTTCTTGCAGCTCTACATCTCACTTCCAAATCTGCGCACCGGCGAGCCGCTGAAAGCCTGGCTCTTCCAGGTGGCCCGCAATCGCTGCCTCGATGAGCTGAGACGCAAGCGCGCTGTCCACTTTTCTGAGCTAGAAGGAAACACGGAGGAAGATGAGCCGTCACCACTGGACGCTCTCCCCGATGGCAACCCGTTGCCGGAGGAGCTGGCTGAGCACCATGATCTCCAGCGCCTCCTGAGCGAAGCCATTCAGACCCTGCCACCGCGCTTCCGGGCTGTGGTTCTGCTACGCTACCTGGCTCAGCTCAGCTTCGCCGAAATTGGCCAGACGCTCCAGATGCCCGAGGCAACGGCCAAAACCTACTTCCAGCGCGCCAAGCCGCTTCTGCGGGCGGCCCTGCGCGAGTACACCGGCAAGGTGACAGCAGCCCTGGCTTAAGCTCTCTGCTCCATCCCCTGGAGTAGAAGCCACGGGCAAACGCTGCCTTGTGAAACTTCCCCTGGATGTTGTTCGTTGTACATAGCAGAGCACGAGCGAGCTAAGGAACAACATCCGGGGGAATGTACTTATGCGGGAGCAGCGCGAGCGATCGCCTCGACCAGCCATAGAAGCGCAGGAAGGGGAAGAGTCGCAAGAAGAATTCGATGAGCTAGACCGTCTGTTTGTAGAGCACCTGCCGCGTCTCGAGCCCCCGCCGGAGGTCATCGAGCGTATCCTCGCGCTCGCGCGTCAGTCGACTCCTCCAATGGCCTCCAGATCTAGCGCTGAGAACCAGGAGCGTCACAGCCGGCAAGGGAAGCGCAGCTCAAGTGAAGATGGGAGACGAACGGACGAGCGCGGAATGGATCACCGCAGCCAGTAAAAGGGGGACAGGAGGAAGGAAAGTGCTTCCAGGGAGAAGGGAGCCCCCAGTGCCTGGCCGTTGACAGATGCAAGAGGGCAGCTTCTCCCTGCCCTGCTGGTCAGCAAGGCCGGGGCTGCCCTCGGCTGTAAGGTCCATGGCACCGAAGAGGATGAGACGAATACCTGATCTTGTCTGGCCTGCCTGGCCAATCCTCTTTGCTACAGCAGACCCTTCCGGCTCCCTGCCCTCGCTTCTCTGGCATGGGCCTCTCTCACTGAGAGTGAGCGGTGCCCCCTCGCCTCACGCAATTTGATCGCTCAACTTCCCCCTTGCGACAAGCCAGCGGACGAACTCCAGGCGGCGATGTTCTGCAAGAGCCTGTTGTTGTTCCCTCTCGGCGTACTCCTCGCGGAGCCTGGCCAGACGGCGCATTTCCACCTCATCAAAACCGCCACGGCGCAGTATCTCACGATCATCTTTGCGGTCCTGCATGTGGTCCTCCTTCTTCACTGGCAAGCGGGCGGGTGACCAAATTCACCAACGGGGCGGGGCCAACAGGCGTCGCTACGACCCGTCTCAGAAGAGCCTGCTTGGCATCATAAGGCTTAGGCCACTGACACTGATCTTCTTCCTCCTGCTTTCCTTCCTTCTTCCAGGCAGTGAGCGCCTTCTCCAGGCTTCAAAGAAGCCTGCATGTGGGCGCTCAAGCAGGCGCTACGCTCCTTTCTTCTCAGCTGGGCGAACAGGCAGGTCACTGTCAGCTTCTCTGCTACAGAGTATACATTACCGCGAGTGACAAATGTGTGAACACGGCCAGGGAGCCTGTGAAAATCCTGTGAAGGTTGATCCTGGTGAGCCAATTGCCCCAAAGAGATGCTCTTGCCTATGACAAATTGCTGAGCAGCGGGGCATCTGGGGGAGGAACAAAGTAGCCGACGCCTGGCTCATTATGTAAGAAGCGCGGGTGGGCAGGATCAGGCTCCAGCTTGCGCCGCAGATGACGGATGAAGGTTCGCAGATAGGTCGTTTCTCCAATATAATCGGCACCCCAGACGCGCTGCAGCAGCTCGCGGTGCGTCAGTACCTTGCCGGCATTGCGCGTCAGCTCGTAGAGCAGATCGTATTCGGTGGGGGTCAGATGCACTTCCTTGCCGCCGGAGCGTACCTTGCGGCGGGCAAAATCGACCTCCAGCCCATCAGGCCCACCACAGCGATACACGGGTGTACTGGGGCTGGTGTTTCCCTGTCCCAGGCTGCTCAGCAGACGCTCCGTTTCAGCGGCGCGGCGCAGCGCCACACGCACACGTGCCAGTAGCTCGTTGACACTGAATGGCTTGGTCAGATAGTCATCGGCCCCCTGATCAAGCGCCTTAATTTTGACCGGTTCCTCGTCATGTGCCGAGAGCACGATCACTGGTGCATTGCTCCACTCGCGCAAGCGGCGCAGGAAAGCCAGGCCATCCAGCGTCGGCAGAGACAAATCGAGCAGTACCAGCTGCGGCTGCACCAGGGCCGCCAGCTCGATCCCCTGGGCTCCGTCACGGGCGGTCTGGACCTGGAAGCCACGCGCTTTCAGTTGCGCGCGCAGAAAGGCGCTCATCTGAGGATCATCTTCTACGCACAGAATACACGGTTTTCTCTCGCGCTCAGAAGCTGACATCATGTGCACCCTCCCTGGAGCCGGTCGTATTACCACGTGGGGCTGAGGCGGGCAGGAGCGGCTGGGCAGCTGTGGGCTCGCCGGCAATGCTCAAGCGGAAGGCAAAGGTTGTGCCCTGACCGGGGCTGCTCTGGAGTGTCAAGGTGCTCTGATGAGCCTCGATAATGCCGCGGCTAATGTAGAGGCCCAGGCCCGTACCGGGACTCCAACGGGCGCTGTCGCGGCGCCGGTCGCGAGCCGGTTGACCAGGGCGGTCCGCCGCCGGGCGACGGCTGGCGGCGAACGTACTGAAGCGGGTGAACAGCTCTTCCTGCTGCTCGGGCGTCAGGCCGGGGCCATGATCGGTCACGCGGATCTCCACCTCGCGGGAACTAACCTGCTCGGCCTCCAGCAGGACCGTGTCGCCCTCTGGCGCATGGTAAAAAGCATTGCTGAGCAGGTTCGTCAGCACGCGAATGATCATCTCATAGTCTGCCAGCACAGTGGGCAACTGAGGAGGAACCCGCACATCCAGGCTGCGATGCGAACTGGCAATCAGGGCCTCCAGACGCTCCTGCAAATCCTCGACCAGCTCGGAGAGCAACACCGGCTCCAACTCCAGACGCAGGGCGCCGGCCTCTACCCGGGCGGCATCCAGAAACTGATTCACCATACTCACCAGGCGCTCGACCTGCTCATCGGCAGTTCGCAGAAAGTCGCGCTGCTCTTCCACTGACCAGCGCAGATCGTCGGCCTGCAGGACGCTCAGGTGGGCGCGGATATTGGCCAGTGGCGTTTTCAGCTCGTGGGCCATGGTCGTGAAGAAATCCTCGCGCTCCCGCTCCAACTCCTTCATGCGTGTAATGTCGTGCCAGACGAGAATCGCGCCGCTGATCGTTCCGTCGGTCGCCCGCAGCGGGGCTGCACTGGCCAGCAGGAAAAGGAGGCTGCCGTCGGGCTGGCTCAGGTGCAGCTCGCTCTCGCTGGCCTCACCTCGGAAGAGCGCGCGCGCCAGGGGACGCTCCTCGGTCGCTACCAGCTCGCCATTGGGGCCATAGACATGGATGGGGTCAATGATCTCCTCACTGGCTCGTCCAGCCAGGCGGCGCATGACCTCCTCGGGATCATCTATCTGGGCCTCCGGTACTCCCATGCGGCGCAGGAGCCTGGCAGCCTGACGGTTAATAATACTGATCCGTGGACGCTCACGGGCCTCCTTGGAGATCAGGAGCACGCCCGAGGGCAGCCGTTCCAGCAGCGTCTGCATGCGGGCGCCCTCCTCTTCCAGGGCGGCTTTGGCCTCCTGGAGCGCTTGATTTCGCTGGGCCAGTTCCAGCGTGCGGGCGATGACCTCAGCCTCGATGCGTTCGCGGGCAGCAGCCTGCTCGGTTACGTCGTGATAGATGACGATGAAAGCAAAGATATCGCCGACCGCGTCGTGGATGGGGGCGTAGGAGCGGCGGATAACATAGGGATGGCCGTCGGCTCCAATGACCTTCATCTCATCGACGCTCTGCTCCAGGGCGCGGTGCTCCAGCGCTGGCAGATCCTCCGGTCCTCGGGGCAGAGGCTCCTCAAAGCGAGCCTGACTACGGGCCAGGGCCTCCCAGATCGGCAGTCCCAGGACCTCATCGCTCCAGCCGAAGAGGCGGCGCACGGCGTGATTGATGTCGGCCACACGCCAGCGAGCGTCGTAGATCACCACTCCATCGGGAATGGCCTGCATGATATTCTCGCGCTGGCGCACATTGCGGCTCGCTGTGCGGGCCAGGCTGTCGATGCTGAAAAAGAGGCGAGCGTTATGAATGGCCAGGCCAGCCTGGCGGGCGAACTGTTCCAGCAGCTCGACCTCTTCGGCAGGGAAACCACGGGCCCGCCGGTGATAGACCTCGATCGTCCCTACAACTGCCGGACGATCGCCACGCCCCTCCCGTAGCCTCATCTGCTCGGGATGAGGGTCGAAGATGGGTACGCAAAGCACGGAACCGGGCCGACGTGGGAGACCTTCGTCGTCAAGGAGCGGCAGCTCCAGCTCTGGGCAACTACTGGTATCCTCAATGATCAGCGCACGCTGCTCGCGCTGGACCCGACTGAGCAGCAGGCGCTCAGTCAGCCGAGGGCGCCAGTGCTGGGCGCTGGGGTGCAGACCTTTCTGCGCCGCCAGCGTGACCAGCGGCTCGCTCTCTGTAGACTCCTGGTGCGCCGAGGAACGCGGCTGAGCAATATCGGGCAGCACCGTCTCGACCTCGGTGACTGGCTCCAGCAGCAGGATCGCACACCGGGTCGAGCCGACCATCTCCTCTACAGCCTGCAGAATACGATCGAGGACCTCGGGCAGGGCAAAAGGGCCAGCGATGGCCGCGGAGATATGCTGCATCGCCTTCAGCAATAAGCGTGAGCGTACCTGGCTGGTCACGTCCTCCACAGTGATCAACAGCGCGTCTCTCTGGCCTGCCCCCTTCTGCTCTTCCTGCTGGCTTTCCCACGTCACCGGGATCAGCGAGATACGCCAGTAGGTGCGCCCACGACTGGCCAGCAGACCCTCATAGGGAACATCTTGAAAGACCAGGCTCTGGCGCATGGCACTGGCCCGCTGCAGCTGAGGCACAGCCGTGGAGGCCAGCTCTGGGGGCAGGATCTCAGGCAGACGATGGCCAAGCACTCCTTGCGAGCGCCACGGCTCGCTCAGCAGCGAGGCCAGGTACTGGTTGATGTAGAGAACGCGCAAATCAGTACCATCCAGGACTGCGGCTCCGACCGCAATGTGTCCCAGAATTTGTTCAAGTTGCACAGATGGCTCTGGCTCCATAGATCGGGGTTTCTAGCCACGCCGGGTCTCTACCTGACCTGGACTGGAAAGGACACGCCCCACACATCGCCGCCCGCCAGGACGGCGGTCTTGCTCTCGCTCCCTCCTTCCCACTACTACACACTATTATATCGCCTGCCAACGGTGGCTGTGAGCCAGGAGGACAGGCGCGACGCACCTGTCTCATTCGCCAGCCGCCTCTTCCTTCCAATGCCACTGGCCAGCAGCAGTAGCGGCAGCAGCTCGCCTCAGCACCTTCGAGATAGAGCGATAAACCAGGTCTCCTATTTACACAGCAGAGATTAGCCAGGCGCGATGCCAAAGGGGGCGGTTTGTGGTATGATGATGTCAACTCCCGAGAGAGTACTGCAACCCTGAAGCGTACGACCTTCCGGGTCCTTTTGTGCCGCATGAGGCCAGCGGCCAGCGGCCTCCGCCTACCTGCCTGCTTGCCAGAGCAAGCCCGCTCCTCCTCCAGCGCCGGGGTGAAGAAGGATGGCTGAGAGCGCTCGCCAGGTGGCGCGAAGCCGCGGATCACATGATGGCTGCACTCTGGGCTGTTTGTTGGCTGAGAACGCTGCAAGAGGCGTCAAAGAAGCTCGGTGTCGCAGCCGGTTCGTTCTGCGAGGAGGGATTCATGGAGCTTTCGCTGCGGCTGGATACCCTCGGGGTGGTCGAGGTGCGCTATCTGCGTGGCCGGGAGCGCTACCGCGATTGGCCCCCGATCCAATTGGTGGCCGCCTCCCGACAGGCCCGTATCCAGGCGTATATGAGCCGCGAGGTCGCTGAACAGCTGCACCAGCAGATCCTTGCGGTAGAGGCGGCTGTTGGTCTAGATGTTGAGTTTGAAGATGAAGATGACGATCATCTTGAGAAGGAGCACGGTAGCCGGTCAGTTGATGAAAAGCACTTTGACGATGCAACAGAGCGAGAGAGCAGCGCAAATACTTTCTCTCCCTCCCTCGCCCAAGCCTTGGATCGCCTGAACGAACTGGCACGGCAGCGCTTACCCGAGGCCAGCTCCTCCTCTGGCGCTACGGAGCGGGGCGAGCTGCTGGCGGAGGAGGGGGAATTGAGCGCCGAGGAAGAGGGAGCGCTGGAGCAGCTACAAGATGCTTTTACGCAGATGATGGATGTGGTGCGAGAGTTGGCTGAGGAGATGGCTACCGATGCGCTCAAGCTCAACGGACGATTCCGCTGCGCACGCACCAACATTATCTTTACTCAGGCCGATCTCCCCGAGGAAGAGGAGGAGGAGGAGGCGACAGAGGAGGAGGCCGAGGAGCCAGAAGCGGAAGGTATTGAGGCCGAGCTGGGAGAGGAGGAAGTGGTGGAGTTTGAGGTGGAGCTGGTGATGGTCCTGCAGCTCTTTGAGGAGGGACGCGCCCGCTCCGATGATGCCCCTGCTGTGGAGTTGCAGCTCGACGTCGACGATTTCGAACGTCTGCATGAGACGCTGGATCTGGCACTGCAGCGCGAGGAACGCAGCCGCCGGCGCAGCTCCTCTCATCTGACCTCCGAGCGTGGGCGACGCAATCGCCGGCGTCGCTAGCGCCGACTCGCTCGCTCGTTGCCCCGCGGAGGATGGCCGCCGACCCTTGACTGCACCGCTCGCTTGTATCCTCGTTGCTGATGCTGGACCCTGCTCGGAGACGAGGCCGGGCTGAACCGGATTTAGCCAACGCTTCTCTCTGCTCTTCCTCGTTCGCTCCGCGCTGCATGGTGGGGTGATTACGTGGCCAGGGCGCTTCTCCTGCACTTGCTTCTCTGATGTCCTTCCCCCGAGGAAGATTCTGCTGGCTGTGGTGGTGCCCATGCCCCTCTGCTCAACCGCTGACCAGTCAGTCTGCCCTGTTCCAAACACGGTAATGCCTGTGGTCAGATGAACGCTGATCTGCTACAATGGGGACGGCCTGGGGGGATTGAGGGACGACAGTGGCCAGGGCCGTTCAGACCTTCGCTCTGGAACTCACTGCCTCCTGGGAAAGGCTGGCGGGCACCGCAGAGAAGGAGAGGTTGCAGCCCTGCCTGGTGTGTTTGTGAAGGGAGCTTGACCTGTATGAGTGATGGGCGCGCGGGGCATGGGTCCCGACCGTGCTGGTGGAAGCAGGGAACGTACGTGATCGAGGCCGATGATGCTGCTGAGCTGGCGCGAGCGATGCAGCTGGAGCAGCTGATTACACGGCAAATGGGGGGCCTCTTCCCGGAGCGCGGTGGTGATCTGAGTGCTGTCCAGACGATCCTCGATATTGCCTGTGGCCCCGGTGGTTGGGCGCTGGCTGTGGCCTATGCGTATCCGCATGTGACCGTGGTCGGCATCGATAACAGCCGGGCGGTTGTGGAGTACGCTCAGGCCCAGGCCTGGTCACGGGGCCTGGGAAATGTCGAGTTTGTGCTGATGGATGCACTGCACCCCCTCGATTTCCCTGACGATGCCTTTGATTTGGTGAATGCCCGCTTTCTGATGGGGATGATGCCCGTCTCGGCCTGGTTGCCCTTGCTACGCGAGTGCCGTCGCGTTACCCGCCCAGGGGGCAGCATTCGTCTAACTGAGGCCGAGCTGTGTTTGACGACCAGCCCCGCTTTTGAACAGCTCTCGGCCTGGCTGGCACGGGCCTTCTGGCGCAAGGGATATAGCTTCTCTCCCGATGGGCGTACCTTGGGAATCACCGCCGTCCTGGGCCAGCTGCTGCGCTCGGCAGGGTGGCGCAATGTTGCCTACCGTCCCTTTGTGGTGGATTTCTCGACTGGCGCCCCGGCTCACACTGGGGGCTACCAGCACTTTATGGTGTTTTGGCGGCTCGTGCAGGAGTTTGTCTGCGCCTGGGCGGAGGTTCCCACTGAGACCTTCGAACGCTGTTATCAGCAGGCGATGGCCGAGCTCCTGCTCGATGAATTCTGTGGGCTATGGTTCCACCTGCTGACCTGGGCGGAGAATGCTCCTGCCTGACTGAACGGACCGAAAGGCGGCCTCCAGGCTGAGACGCTTCACTGGCCTGCTCTGCTCTCCCAGCTAACGGCAGGGAATGGGGCTGTTTCCTCCTGCCTGGATTGGAGCGCACTGCAGGTAGCGACTCTGCTTTGTGACTGAATGGCTGGCTGGGGTGGCTCACCGCGTGCGACGGGGCCGCTTCAGCTCCCTCTGGACGAAGAAGTTGTCTATGGCCAGAACGATTACGATTGAGGATCTCTATCGGCTGCGCTTTGTGAGCCAGCCGCGTCTTTCTCCCGATGGCTCACGTGTGGCCTTCGTGGTCACGACTATCGATGAGCGGGAGCACGAGTACCGCTCGGCAATCTGGGTTGCTCTGCCTGGCGGCGAGGTTCGGCGCTTCACAAGCGGACGCGCCAGGGCTCACAGCCCAACCTGGTCACCTGATGGGCGCTGGCTGGCCTTCGTCTCCGATCGCGAGAGCGATGAGCCGGCAAGCGCTACCGCGACAGGCCCTGGCGGGGAGCAGCGCCCTGCTCAGATCTGGCTGCTGCCTGCGGACGGCGGTGAGGCACGCCAGTTGACCTGGATGGAACATGGCGCTGAGCGCCCCGTCTGGTCGCCGGATGGGCGCTTCCTGCTCTTTTCGGCCCAGGTCGGTCCTGGCGATGAGAAAACACCAGGGGGCAAGCCTCTGCCAAAGGCGCGGGTCATCGAACGCCTCTGGTATCGCCTCGATGGCGTCGGCTTTATCCACGAGCGTCGCAGCCATCTCTTTCTGATTCCTGTTGAGGGCGGTGGACCCGTCCAGCTGACCGATGGCGACTGGGATGACGCCGACGCAGCCTGGTCTCCGGACGGTCAACAGATCGCCTTTGTCTCGAGCCGGGCGGAAGATCGCTGGCGCATGCCTTGCCCCGATCTCTATACGCTGACGATCGTCTCCGGCCAGCCGGGCGAGCTACGCTGCTGGACCGATGGAACGCTCTCCTGTGCCTCGCCTTCCTGGTCGCCAGATGGCCGCCAGCTTGCCTTTCTGGCTATGCAGAAGTACCGTTCGGCGAACCACGTCGATCTGTATTGGCTCTCACTTGATGGAGCAACCCCCGGCCAGGTCCAGCCGCTTTGCCTGACCCGTGATTTTGAGGGAAGCTGCGTCGACTGGACAAATAGTGATCTGGGGGACGAGCATCTCATGCCGCCCCCTGCCTGGTCCGCCGACGGGCAAACGCTCTATGTGCTGGCCTCGCGGCGCGGCGCAACGCGGCTGTACGCTGTTCCCGTCAGCGGGTCCGGTCAAGAGCCGCCGACCCTCACGCCCGGTGCCGTGCATGTGCGCGACTTCTCCCTTGATCAGTCCGCTCAGAGCGTAGCCTTGCTCATGGGCAGTGCCACACAGCCGCCAGAGATCTATCGCTGCCCGCTCACCGGCAAGAACGCCGGGCTGGAACAGGTCTCGCATTGCAATGATGAGCTGCTGAGTGAGCTGAAACTGGCCACGCCGGAGTATTTGCCCTACCGTGGCTGCGATGACTGGCCTATGGATGGCTGGCTCTTGCGTCCTCCCGACTACGATCCTGCCCGGCGCTACCCGCTGATTGTGGAGATCCACGGCGGCCCCAATACGCAGTATGGCTACGGCTTCTTCCATGAGATGCAGGTCTTGGCCGCCGCTGGCTACGTGATCCTCTATACCAACCCGCGTGGAAGCTGCGGCTATGGGCGTGAGTTTGCCTTGGCCGTGCGCGGTGCCTGGGGTGAGAAGGACTCTCTGGATATTCTGGCCGGCATCGACGCGGCACTGCAGCAGGGCGGCCTTGATGAGCAGCGCATCGGGGTGATCGGCGGCAGCTACGGCGGCTTTATGACCGCCTGGCTGATCGGTCATAGCCAGCGCTTCCGTGCCGCAGTGGCCGATCGCAGCGTGACAAACCTGATCTCCGACTTTGGCAGCAGTGACTTTGGTTGGACGTTCGCCGACGATGAGCTGGATACCACACCTTGGGAGAATCTGGAACGCTACTGGCGCATGTCGCCTTTGGCTTATGTGCAGCATGTGCAGACACCGCTCCTGATTCTCCATAGCGAGCAGGACCTGCGTTGCAATATTGAGCAAGCCGATCAGCTCTTCGCCGCGCTCAAGTATCTGGGGCGCGAGGTGCGCTATGTACGCTTCGAGGGCCAGAGCCACGGCCTCTCGCGCGGCGGCCACCCCTACCTCCGCCTGCAGCGCCTGCGCTTCATCGTCGACTGGTTCGAACGCCATTTGCAAGAGCCCGAGCGCCAACCGTAGCAGCATCGCCTCAGCGGCCCAGCCAACCAGCCAACCAACCTGCCGTCGCGCCGACCTGGCAGGTTGGTTGGCTGGGCCACGGCTCCTCTCTGAACCCTCTGCCGCCTTGCTGTCTCTTCTCCTTCTCCTCTCTGGGTGGGAGTGTCCTTTGCGCTTTTCCTCTCTCTCTTCTCTGAAAGAGGTGTATCAGGTGCTCTCTGCAGACTATCGATAGAAGTAAGCAAACAGTCATATACATTATGAACTTGATTTAGCCAATTTGGAGAGCGATTTTATAGTAAAACCGTAACAGATCGCGGATGTCGAATCAGTATCGGCCTGCAATTGCGACGGTATGTCATGCCGGCCAGGAGGAGCATGTATACTCTGACTGGCCAGTGATAGTTGCAACTTGCGAAGGGACGAGACATTGCGAGTACACCAACGAATCTGGCATTACCTGTATCAACGGCAGCGGACCGAGCCTCTGAGAAGCACGCGAGCACTGGCGACCCTGGTGTTGCTCCTCTCGGGGACAGCCGCCGGGGCGGCGCAGATGCCGCAGGCGACTC
>NZ_BDGT01000090.1 GCF_001748285.1 Thermogemmatispora onikobensis
GGTGGGCCACTGTACGCTCATCTACGATGAGCCGCGCGTGGCGCGTACCGGGGTCACGGTGATTGTGCCGCGCGAAGGCGGGATCTGGACGGATCAAGCCTTCGCTGGCTATTTCAGCCTCAACGGCTGTGGTGAGATGACTGGCACGGCCTGGATAGAGGAGGCCGGCCTGCTCCATACGCCTATTGCTATCACCAATACCAATGCCGTCGGCGTGGTGCGTGATGCGCTCTGCGCTTTCCCCACGGAGCAGCCGGGGGAAGGAGAGCTGGCGGCGGTTTCTTCTTCCTGGACTGGAGCCTTGCCGGTGGTCGGCGAGACCTGGGATGGCTGGCTCAATGATATTGCGGCCTTCCATGTGCGCAAGGAGCATGTCTTTGAAGCGCTGGCGGCGGCGAAGGGGGGGACCGTCCCCGAGGGCAACGTCGGTGGTGGTACAGGCATGATCTGCCACGAGCTGAAGGGGGGGATCGGGACCGCCTCGCGCCTGGTCGAGCTGGGAGACGCGCGCTATGTTGTGGGGGCGCTGGTCCAGGCCAACTATGGCGCGCGTCATCTGCTGCGCATCGCTGGCGTACCAGTGGGTCGTGAACTCAGCTACGAGGTGGTCCCCAGCCCCTGGCCTGCTTCGCCACCTGCTGCCGGACGAGAAGGGGCAGGCTCAATCATTGGCATTGTTGCCACGGATGCGCCGCTCTTGCCTCTGCAGTGCAAGCGTCTGGCGCGCCGCGCCACTCTTGGTCTGGCGCGGGTGGGTAGCATTGCTAGCAATGGCAGTGGCGACCTCTTCCTGGCCTTTGCTACCGGCAACCATCTGCCCGCCGGCCAACTGCAGCCCTACGCCCTGACAATGTTGCCTCACGATCGGCTTGACCTTCTCTTTGAGGCGACCGTCGAGGCAGTCGAGGAAGCCATTCTTAACGCACTGACTGCGGCTGAAACGCTCAGCGGTTGGCAGGGTCGTACCGCCTATGCCTTGCCCCTGGATGAGCTACAGCGCATTCTAGCCCGTTATCGTCAGCGGCCTGCGCTCTGACTGCGGGCAAAAGGACGCAGGTAGCCAGCGAGCCGCGGGTGCAGCGAGCGCAGCAGCTCCAGATCCTCTTGGGTCAGAGGCCGAATCAGGAGGAGCAGCAGGAGCGCCCCGGCGAGGTAGATAAGACCTGCGAGGATAAGGGTCGGGAAGTTATAGGGACGCAGCAACAGAGAGGGCGTTGCGGCCAGGGCCAGGGCCAGCAGCAGGCGCAGCGTGTAGCCCAAGGGATAGCGCTCCGGCAGGAGGCGCCAGAGGAAGCCGAGCAGCAAGGAGCCACCGATGACCTGAGCCAGTCCATCGGCGATCAAGGCGCCCGCCGGTCCCCAGCCAGGGATCAGCACGATGCCAAGAATGATGAGCGAGAGCAGGCTGATCCACTGGCCGAGGACAACCTGCCAGGCTCTTCCCACCACGTAGAGCGTTGACTGATGAATGCTGGTACCAAGGGTCCGAATGAGAATCTGGAAGATGAGGAAGAGGGCGAGGAGCGGCCCAACTGGCTCATAGCCTTGATAGAGCAGGTGGGCGATCAGCGAGGCGTTGAAGAAGCTGAAGACCAGCACCGGGGCCGCCAGCAGCGTTTCGATCTTGATGAGGGCCTGCCAGGAACGCGCGAGACGAGCATAATTCTGACCAACGAAGGCCGCCGCCAGGGCCGAACCGGCCACGCCACCAAAGCCTGTGACCATAAGCAGGCTGGCAGTGTGCCCAAGCTGGTAGGAGAGATTGAAATAGCCAATTTCTGCCAGCGGCACGGCGAAGCTCCCCAGCAGAATGATCACTGTCTGCTTAAGCAAGGCGCCAGAAACAAGGTTGGTCAGCCAGGCTGATAGCCCGAGGCGAATCACTGGCTGAAGCGGCTGGCGGTAACTCGCTCCCCGTTGGAGCAAGAGCGGCGCCTGCCAGATCAGGAAGGCTGCAGCACTGGCGAGCGAAACCAGGGCTTGCATCCAGAGCAGACCGTCGACGCTGCTGCCCAGTCGCAGCACCAGGTAGCTCAAAGGGAGTTGCACCAGCTGGGCAAGACTGCCGATCACGAAGACGAGACGCATGCGCATGAACGAGGCGCAGACGGCGGTCTGCAGGCTGAAGATGCCATTGCCGAGCACGTAGAAGGCGATCGGCGTGATGTGATGCAGGAGCTGGGGATTGCGCAAGCCACTGGCCAGATCGCTGGCCCAGGTCCACGAACTGGGAAGGAGACTGAAAGGCCAGGCCAGGGCGGGTAGCGCGAAGAGCATCACTCCCATGCACAGAACCAGGGTCAGGCTGCGTAAGAGTAACAGGCGCCGAATTAAGGAGGCCGCTGCTGCCTGCCCATGTTCGGCCAGGACTCTTGGCACATACGTCGTTGTGGCATCTTCCAGCCCGAAGGCGACAATATAGGCAATAGTATTAAAAGCCGACATTGCCACTGCATAGATGCCATAGAGTTCATGGCTATTGACGAATGCACGGGTAATGATGAGCGTCAGAATGAAAGAGGAGAGAAAGAACCACAGCCCGTATGCCTGATTGAGCAGATAGCTGATGGGGGTCCGGCGCAGCAAATGACGCGCCTCAGCCTCGGCCCCACTGCTCTCCATACTGGCGGCGGGGCCGCTACTGCTGCTCGTGCTGGTAGCGACCACCTCAGTGAAGTGAGGGCGGTGCGAGGCCCACTTTTCTGGCTGGCTCCCATCTTGGTCGCCCGATTCCGGCGGAAGTGCGGCCAGCGGCGCGGACTGATCGGTCCCACTTTGAGCGGGCTGTGCAGCCTCGCTGGAGAGCTGACCAGTATACAGGCGTTTCAGTCGCAAAGGGTGAAACCTGGGTCGCTGCATAGCTCGTAGTATACACCTTTAGCCAGATTGGTGCAGCTTGAAGAGATGTCGCCCTAGCCAACCAATCCCACCCAACAGGGCGAACAGTTCCAGAATGCTGACGTTGGCTGTCACGTGGTCCGGCGAGACCAGGTAGAAAGCCCCGATCTTGAAGGTGGCGGCCACCAGAAAGAGACCCAGGCTGAACCAGGCCGGCAGTGTGGCGTAGAGCAAGGCTCGCTGCCAGGCGCGGCAGAGGAAGCCGATCAGGGTTGGAAGCACGTAGAGCAAGGCCGCCACAAGAGGAGCCAGGGCTGGGGGGTAAGGGCCGTCCAGGGCCGCTGCCGGTGATTGAGGCAGCAGGCGCGTCCAGAGTTGATCTGGCACCAGCGCCGTTAACAAGAGCAAGGTCTCAACGACAATCAGGCCGATCACAGTGATATGCCAGCGTTTCTCTTGCTCAGCTGTTGGCACACCTAAGCGAAGCATTATGGTTTTCTCTTTCTTTACGATAAATATCGCTTATGAACTAAAGAAAACATCGAGGAAAGAGCCTCTGATCGTCTGAACGATTGGAAGAGCTACTGTGGTAAGTGCAGCAGCCCCAATTGGTATTTCAGCATCAGAATGCGGCGCACTGACTCATCGATGCGCTGGACACTCAACGTCCCTTCCTCCACTGCTGATTTCAGGGCTTTCAGCATAGCGGCTGCCGTTTGCGCTGAGATTGCCCCCATGAGCAGATCGGCTCCGGCCTGGACGGCCATCACTGCTGCCTGGCTTTCATCGTAGCGTGCGCTGACTCCCTCCATTGTAAGGCTATCAGTGATGACCACGCCCTGAAAGCCGAGCTGTTGGCGAAGGATGCCGCTGATCACCTTGGGCGAGAGTGAGGAGGGCATGCTGCTGTCGACCGCTTTCACGATCTCGTGAGTTACCATAATGGCATGGACCTGTCCTTGTTGAATAAGGGTGCGATATGGCAGCCAATCGATGGCCTGCAGCTGGTCCAGACTGCGTGTGAGCACGGGTAGCCCACTATGTGGGTCGACGCTGACGTCGCCCAGGCCCGGGAAGTGCTTCAAGGTACCAAAGACCTGACTGCCTTGCTGTAGTCCTTGGAGGTAGGCCCCTGCCATGTGTGTCACGGAGGTAGGGTCGTTGCCAAAGGTGCGCGTGTCTAGTTGAGGGTTATAGACGCTTGTCACGTCAACGACGGGGGCAAGGTTCAAGTTAATCCCGTAGGCTGCCAGGTCATGGGCGTCCTGTAGACCGGCGGCCCGTGCGCGCTCGGGATCATGGGTAGCGCCGATCTCTGCGGCTGAGGGGCGAGGACCATCGAGATCGCGCAGGCGATCGACCAGCCCTCCCTCTTGATCGATAGCGATGAGCAGCGGAATGCCACTGCCAGCGGTCCGAGCTCCATTCTGGATCTCTTGGGTCAGCTGCTTCAGTTGGGGGGCGCTCATAATATTATTGTTAGCTGTAAACAAGATCACTGCACCGACATTTTCCTGCGTGACCATTGTACTGAGATCCAGCGAATAGTAAGGTCCAGTGAATTGAACAAAGAGCATTTGCCCTAACTTTTGGTCAAGCGTCATTGTGCGTAGAATCAAATTGATATAGGCTGCAGGCGTGAGCTGCTGTGAGCTTTGCTCGGTAGCGTGGGCTGACGGTGTAGTGGAAGGCAAGGCCGAGCGGATCTGCTGCAAGACGTTCTTGGAGCCAGCCGTTGGACCCCAAAGCATAAAGGCCCAGCCCTGTGGTCCCAGTAACTGAGCCAGACCGCTCGTGGTGGTATTGATCACCAGGATGAGCAGGAGCAGAAGCAGGCTAAAAGCTTGACCGCGGCTGAGCCGCAAAGCCCGCTCCTCTTCGCCTTTGCTGACTGCTCTCAGGGCCGGTAGTTGGCGAGTGGGCAGCAAGGCGAGGGCAGCGACGGCTCGCTCTGCCATGCTGGCCAGCCTGGGGGGTGGAAGAGCAGGGACGACGGCGGCAGCGGGTAGTTTAGCTGTTTCGACCTCGGCTAGCTGAGGGTCTTTCTCTGCTGGGGGCGGAGGTAGAGGCAGCTCGCGCGTCTCCTCCTGGGCAATCTCCCTGGCTCGTTCCTCCCTCTCTTGCTCCGTCTCCGTTCCTGGCGCTTTGGGATGGTTGAGTGGTGCCAGGAGAGGCGCTTGCAGCTTTCTGGCGTCGCTCCTGCTGCCAGCGCCCTCCCTCGCTGAGGGACGTCTGGGCGAGGGCCTGCCGGGAATCCTGATGGCGGCCAGCCTGACTGTGTCCTCTTCCTTTGGGCTCGTCTCGGGAATCTCTGCTGCCTGGTTCTGGCCGGGTGGTTGCTCTCTCTCCATGATTGCGATACCTCATCATAGGACCCCTCTGTCAGGGGGTGCGTTTCTCTCTTCGCTCTAACAGAGGAGCTTGCCACTCGCTTTGTTCTGCTGCTATTACCAATGACGTATTGCCTGTCTGCCGGTCCAGGGTCTTTTGTCCGTACTCTGGTCGGTCAGTAGCAACCTGGAAGCGTTTCAAACAGGCTTGTTGACTGGTCTCCAGAAGCGGCTAAGCCTGGGAACAGCCTCAACTCTGAGGCGGATGCTCCACACGCTCTGGCAACGTCTTCCTTGCCCTGGTGTGCAGATCAGTTCTGCGATCTGCCTGGTACGACGATCGTCCTCCTGTCGACCGGCTTTTCCTGGCTGCCGGTGGCCTCGATGTCGACACTTGTTCAAGTCGCCATTGCTACGCTATACTGTGACTGCTATCAACCGGCAAGTTCTGCGAAAGGTCGCTGGACGGAATGAGAGCGGAACAATATCCACAGGCCCTCGTAAGCGTACAAAAACTGAGAGGCAGGACTACAGCCCTGCGGCTGCTCGCCTGGCCACTGCTGGCTGGGACTCTGGCAGCCGCGGCTGGCTTTGGTATTGAGCTGGTGCTGCACTGGCTGCAAGCAATGGCTGCTCACTGGCTACCAGGACAGGGAGATGGCCGCCAACCTGCCTTGGCGTTGTCTTTTGTTTCCTGGCTTCCTTCGCTCTCCTTCGGTGGATGGTGGCCGCTGGCTATCCCTTTGGGGGTCGGCCTGCTTGTCTTTGTGTGCACTGGTCTGCTGCGCCGCCCGTTGGCCCTCCGCGCCTATGCCCGTGCCGTCCGTTCCTCCTCGGCAGATACACTGGCTGTGCTCCCGCTGTCAACTACCTCTGGCATCTATGAAACAGCGCTCGCTTATTATCAGGATATCACTGATCAGAGTGCTGTGCCATATAAACAGGACCTTTCTTTCTCCGCGTTGTTGCAGGAACCCTCTGCTCAGCTGCTGCTGCTGGGAACTTCAGGAGCAGGCAAAACTTTTGCCCTCTCCATGCTGCTTCAATCTGCTCTCGATGCTTTCCTCCGTAATAGAGGAAAAGATAGGAGATTGCCCGTCTATCTCTCTCTAGAGCACTATAGCCTCTATCTTAATAGACGATCATCGATTGTGGTGGAGGCTGGGGGAGAGGGGAGGGGGCGGAGCGCCAATGGCGAGGTGGAGGAGGGTGAGGGGGCGGGCAAGGCGGCAGCCTCTCAGGAGCTGGCGGTGGCCAGCCTGCAGCCGGAGGCAACTCTTTTTGACTTCCTGCTGGAGAGCCAGGCCCCCGGTCTACGCCATCTGCGGCCCTATCTGAGCCAGTTAGCCGAGCGTGGGCAGCTGCTCCTCCTCTGCGATGATTTCCATCTGGTCGAAGCCTCCTTTCGCGAGGCGATCATCGCTGAGCTGAGCTATCTCATGAGTCAAACGGGCAATCGCCTGGTAGTGAGCGCTTGCGATCTGGCTCATGACGCTCTGCCGCAGCTGGAGCGCTTGCTGACAGAAGGAGAAATGGCCTGCGCTGTCCTTGCTCCGCTCTCTCCGGCGCTCATCCGTCGCTTCGTTGAGCAGGCGCTGCGGGAGCAGCAGATTCTGACGCGGCGGCAGTACACCGCCGGCCAGATCATGCGTGCGCTCGAAGATAGTCGCCTGCGCTATCTGTCTAGTGTGCCGCTCACCCTCTTTAGCTTTCTGGAGATTCTAGATACGCTTGATCTGGGGAATCCCGGGCAGTTCGATAGCCGTGGGCGTCTGCTTGCTCAACTGCTACATCTCTTGCTCATGCGAGCGTTGCGGCAAAAGCGCTGGCGCCGTGGCAAGCGTGGCCTGACGGAAGAGGAGTTAGTAGCGCTACTTCGCCGGCTGGCCTGGGCGCTCTACCACAGTGACGCACGCAATCTCGTTGTCCTGCCCTCCGCCCAAGGGCGTCGTCAGAAGACGGCGGCCCGGGCGGTGGCGCTGGCCCTGCCTCGCTGGCTCGAAGAGAGTCGCTCGCTCCTGTCGCGGCAGGGGATGGTTCTGCCGGAGGATCTCCAGGCTCCGCTGGCTGAGCCAGCGCTCCTGGAGCAGCAGCTAGCCTGTCTGGAGGCGGCTGGCCTCTTGGTGCTTGGGGGCGACTGTCTGCGCTTCCGTCATCTCTGGCTGGTGGAGTATCTGGTGGCCTCGGTCTTGCTGGAGCTTGATCAGGAGGCGGACCAGGGACTGGGGGGACGACAGGCGACGCTTGCGCTCTGTTGTAGTGATCCTGCGCGCTGGGCTGGACCCGTTGCTCTGTGGTCGGGCATCATCGATGAGCCGCTGGCTCTGGCTGAGCGCTTTGCTGGCTTTGGAGAAGCTCATCCCTCCTCTGCCGTGGCGGCTGGTGCTTTGGCGCTTATCTGTGTTGGTGTGGCCTGGAGCCCCCCACGCTCAATGGCTGACGAGCCGCTAAGCCTGCCCCCACGCCTGCTGCGCTTGCTCAGTGGGATGCTGCGCGAAGCGACAGGCCCTGAGCAGCTCTCTCGTCTGATTGGGCGCTTCGCTGCGGAAGGTACGCTGGAGATCTATCAGGGGCTGTTGCCCACCGTGATGGTGCCTGGCGTCGAAAACCTGCTGCGGCTCTGCGACCAGAAGTTGCTCCTGGATCGCTTCTTCGATTATCTCTACGAGGTCATTGATCTGCCTGCTTATGATAGTCAGGTTCGGCGCCTCATTCCTGTATTGGGGCGCCTGGGAGAAGGGGTAATCCCCTACGCTGCAGAATTGCTGCAGCCAGCAGCCGATCATTCGCTACGCTTGCGAGCTGCGGCGGTGCGCATCCTCGCTCGCTGTGATGCTCAGCAGGCTGTGGACCCTCTGCTTGACTGTCTGGCGGATAGCGAGCAGGTCATCGTCGAGGGAGCGCTCAAGGCCCTCATTCGCCTTGGCCCGGCGCGAGCCTTGGAGCCGCTGCTCGATGCCTTAGAACAGTATCTGCCGAGCGGGGCAGCTGCGCGTCAGGTGCAGCGTGCTATTCTGGTGGTCCTTGACTATTTTCTCGGAGAGACCGATCCGCAGCGTGCGCTTTCTGAAGAGCAGCGTGAGCGGGTGCTCAGCGCGGTCTGCCCTCTCCTGGCTGGACAGCAGCCACCCGAGGTGCAGCGGGCGGCGCGCGATCTGCTAGCCCGGCAGTTACAGAGGGAGCCGCGGCCCGACAGCGTTCAGCTCCTTATCCAGGCTCTGGCCAGTGCAGACGAGCTGTTGGTGCGCAATGCCATTCGCGTCCTGCAACAGGGAGATACACGCCTGACGCCTTTGCTCCTGGAGCAGCTGGAAAACCAGAGCCTTGATGTGGTGCGGGCGCGCCTGGTCGAGGTGCTCGGTGGCATACGAGACCTGCAAGCGTTGCCCTTGTTGCTCAAGCTGCTGGCCGACGCTTCGCCTGTGGTGCGTCAACAAGTGGGGATCGCTTTGCAGCACGCCTATGTTCCCGAGAGCATTCCGGGCTTGATCGAGCTGGTGCTGCATAGCAAGGAAGATCAGGTAGCCACGCTTGCGGCACGTATCCTTAGCGGGATGGGCGAGGAGGTGGTGGAGCCAATTCTACAGGCTTTGCCGCAGATCGTCCCCGGTCGTACACAGCTGTTGATTCAGGTGCTCGAAGAATTAGATGATTCGCGGGTAATTCCGGCGCTGGTCAGCCTCTTGCAAGAGGCGCGAAGCGAGCCGCTCCTAACGGTAGCAATCATTCGGGCCTTGGGTCGTTTTGCTGATGGGCAGGTTGTGCCGCCGCTGATCGGTCTTCTCGACAGCAAGGAGACGCTTGTCTCTGAAGAGGCCATTCTGGCGCTGAGTCGTCTGCGAGAGGTAGCGCTCTCCGATCTTCTGGACGCGCTGGATGTCGAGCCAGAGCGTGAAACTGTGGTTGCGGCGAGAGTGCGGCGGGCGATTCTGGGGATGGAGCCATTTCCGGGAGAGCAGCTCATTGCGGTGCTAACCCACGGTAGCGAGGCGCAGGTGCAGCAGGTGGCGAGGATCTTCCAGGAGCGGGGAGCCGAGGCTGCGCTGCTACTTGTTCATCAGCTCTTCCATCCCGATGCGCGTACGCGGAGCTATGTCCGCCAGATTCTCGATGGTATGGCCGGGCAGGTCCTGGTGCCTGCTCTCCTGGAGGTCCTCAATCGTCCGGCCTGGCGCCCCGTCCTCGCCGAATATCTGGTGCGCTATCCCGCTGAGGCCGTGCCGCCGCTCATCAGTCTGCTTGGTGATCCTGAGCGTGGCGATGCAGCGGTCTCGATTCTCTTGCTCTTCGGGTCGGAGATTCTCTCGACCATCGTTCCGGGCCTGGCCCAAGAGGATGAGCTGGCGCGGCGACGAGCGCAGCAATTGGTGATCTCGCTGGTGCGTCAGCAGCCGGAGGCTGTAGAGCAGGTGGTCCAGCTCTTTGGTCCCTCGTTGCCGCCGCGCGCCTATGAGAGCCTGGTGGCGATCCTCGCGGGTGATCTCGCTGATTTGGCGGTGCCCGCTCTTCTGGCTGGCCTGGGCGATGCCTATCTCCTTGGCGGAGTCTCAGAAGTGCTCGCTCGCCTGGCCCGGCGTCGTCTGACGCCTGCTGGACGCGAGGCGCTGGCGGGCCTGGTGGCGGCTCTCCGCTCAGAGGAGCGACGGCATGGGGCCGAAATTACCCTGATCGAGTTGGGCGAGCTGGCCGTTGTTCCTGTGGGTGAGCTGATCACTGATCCTGATCCCCAGGTGGCGAGGGCTGCGCGGCGTATCCTGCGCGATATCGGTACGCCTGCCCTCCCTTTTATCTGGGCCGCCTGTAGCGATCTGGCGAATCGTCAGCGGCGGGAGGCGGCTCTAGAGATCTTCCGCAGTATGCCGACGCTCGTCATTAAAGATGAGCTTCTGGCTCATCTGGCCAGCCGAACGGTCCAGGAAAGCGCGATGGCGGCGACGCTCTTGCAGGAGCGTATCCACGATGAGGCCACTAGCACTGATCCCTCTCGTCAGGAGATGGTGCCAGCTTTGCTGGAATATGTCCAGCAGCCCCAGAGCGATGAGCGGCTCTGTCGCCGCATTCTGGCTCTGCTTCTCCTGATGGGAGGAGAGTATATCGTACAGCACCTGGTCCAGGCCCTCTATGAGCGTTCGGAACGCCAGGAACTCTTGATGCGTTGCTTTCTCTTCCTGGGACGTGAGGGTGAGACGGCCCTCTGGGAGATGTACCATGATCCTGAGACCCCGCCCGATCTGGCCAATCTGGTGGTCAGCATGCTGGGAATGCTGCGGGCCTATCCTGAGATCTGCGAGCTGGCTCTGAGCCTGAGTCAGTATGGCCTCACGCTCAACAAGGAGCGCCTCCAGAGCCCTGATCAGCTGGAGATTTCCCTGCGAGCCCTCGGTGGCCTTCTGGCTGGAGGCCATTGGAATGTTGAGGCGCTGGAAGAACTGCGCCAGCGCTTGAAGGAGGGTAGTGCAGAGCGCGATCTGGTAGAGGTGCTGCTGGGCTGGCGCTATGGAGCCTATATTACTCGCCTGGAAAACGACTTGCAGAGCGTTGAGCAGGCCCACAAGGAGAATATGCGCAATTTGACAATGCAGCTTCTTCAGGCTCGTAGCCAGCTGAGCGACATAGAGCATGAGCGCGAGCACTTGGACGAATCGCTTAAGAAAACACGGCAAGAGCTAGAGGTGGCTCGACAAGAGCTAGACCGGGTAACGCAGGAATATCAGCGTCTTCAGCAGGAGCAGGGCGCCAGAAGTGAAGAACTGGAGCAAGCGCAACAGACGGTTCAGCGTCTGCAGGACCGCTTGAATGTAGTTGTGCAGGAAAAACGCCTGTTGCAGGACCAAATCAATCAGTTGCATGCCCATAATGCCCAGCTTGTTGAGCAGATCAATCTGCTGCAGGGAGCGGAGAATCCCTAGCTGTGGGAGGCGAACCACTGGCACTCATGTGAGGGGTCAACTCGACCGGTTAAGCCTGGTGAGGGTGTGATCTTCCCGCCGCAGGCTGGGTTGAGCCGGGCCAACCCCAGCCTGATCCAGGGAAGCGCGAGGGTGGGGCGCGGCGGATAAGGCAGGGAGCGGGAGGCTGGTCTATCAAAGGTCTGGCCCGGCTGGGCTGCTTATGCCTCGGGCTCGGCTTCCAGCTGGTGCCGTCGGTGTTGGCTGTACAGAGCGTAGTCCCAGTCCAGATAGGCTTTGGGCAGCATATCCTCGGGGCTCCATTCCTGCTGCTGCCCATATTTCCCCTGGTATTCCTTGAGCGTTTCCCCGACGTACTCAAAGGTGATCTGGCAGATGCGGAAGCCGACGGGAACGACAATGGTTGTCATAGTATGGTTGCTGATCTCCATTGTCCAGCGGCTGATATAGCCGACGTCGCCCACACCGGCGCAGCGGCAGACCGAGAGGCCCGAGCGAGCGACGGTGCTGCGTGCGTACATTTTCCCCAGATAGCCATTGCGACCACCGATG
>NZ_BDGT01000091.1 GCF_001748285.1 Thermogemmatispora onikobensis
CGGCGCGGTCGACTCACGGATGAGCTGGAGCACCTGCTCGCGCTCCAGGACCTCCTCATGGAACAGGGCCTCCGCCAGGCGATCAAGGGCAGCACGGTGCTCGGTCAAGACGGCGCGAGCCTGCTGATGGGCCTGCTCCATGATACGCTCTACCTCCGCATCGACACGCTGGGCAGTCGCTTCGGCATAGAGGCGCTGGTGCTCGCCCGGCAAGGGGCCCCCGATGAAGCCATCGCCCTGCTCTAGCTCGTAGGCCACCAGACCCGTGCTCTCGCCCATGCCCCACTCGGTAACCATGCGGCGAGCGAGGCGTGTGGCCTCCTTGAGGTCATTCTCGGCACCCGAGGTAATTTCACCCAGGGCCACCTCCTCAGCAGTGCGCCCGCCCAAAGCTACCGCCAGGCGCTGCAGCAGGTAGGTGCGCGAATAGTTATGGCGATCGTCCTCTGGTAAGAACTGGGTCACGCCGAGCGCTCGCCCGCGTGGAACGATAGTCACCTTGTAGAGCGGATCAACGTTCGGCAGAACCGCAGCCACCAGGGCGTGGCCTGCCTCGTGGTAAGCAACTGTGCGCCGCTCACGCTCATCCATCAGCGCTTCGCGCTTGCCACCAAGCAGAAGCTTGTCGAGGGCCTCCTGGAAGTTCTGGCGATCCACCTGAGACTTGCCCTGGCGCGCTGCCGCCAGGGCGGCCTCGTTGACAAGGTTGGCCAGGTCGGCGCCAGAGAAGCCGGGCGTACTGCGGGCCAGTTCCTCTAGATTGACATCGGGGGCCAGGGGCACCTGGCGCGTATGGATGCGCAGGATGGCCTCGCGTCCACGCCGATCGGGACGATCGACCACGACCTGGCGATCAAAACGACCAGGGCGCAGCAGGGCCGGGTCAAGCACATCCGGGCGGTTGGTGGCAGCCAGCACAACAATGGCCTCGTGCGGCTCGAAACCATCCATTTCGACCAGGAGCTGCTCGAGCGTATGCTCACGCTCATCATTGCTGGCCAGCGTGCCAGCCCCACTGCGAGCGCGCCCGATCGCGTCGATCTCATCAATAAAAATGATGCATGGAGCATTCTTACGCGCCTGAGCAAACAGGTCACGCACGCGGCTGGCGCCGACCCCAACGAACAATTCCACGAAGTCGGTCGCGCTGCTGCTGAAGAAGGGGACGCCGGCCTCTCCGGCGACGGCGCGTGCGAGCAGCGTCTTGCCCGTGCCAGGTGGACCGACAAGCAAGACCCCCTTGGGAATGTGGGCCCCAATCTGCAGGAAGCGCTGAGGGTCGCGCAAGAAGTCGATGACTTCGCGCAGCTCAGCCTTGGCCTCTTCCACGCCGGCGACGTCGGCGAAGGTGGTCGTCGGTCGCTCTTCAGTATAGAGCCTGGCCCGACTGCGTCCGAAGCCGAAGAGTCCCCCTCCTTGCATGTCCTGGAGCTGGCGCATGCCTCGCCAGCTCATCAAGGCAAAGTAGAGCAGCAGGAGGACCGGGAGCAGATTCACGAACCAGGAGAGCGCGGTCTGCCACCAGGACGGCTGCACCGGTTCGGCGCGCACCTCGACGCCCTTCTGCTCCAGGAGAGGCAGCAGGTTAGGGTCGCCGGGTGCAGGGACGTACGTTGAGAAGTGAGTGGCCGAGACCGTCTGGCCGTCTGACTGCCGCTGCTCAATGGGCGACTTGAGCGTTCCGGTGACGCTATTGTCGCTCTTAATGGTGACACTGGCAACGTTGCCCCGCTGGACCTGCTGAATGAAGGTGCTATAGGCCAGATCAATGGTGGTCGTCTGTCCCCAGCCCGTCAGGTTGAAGAAAAACGGGCCGTAGAAGACGAGATTGATGAGCACCATAATCAGCAGAAGCCGTAGCCAGAAACCCAGACGGGGCTGGGGTTGATTCTGCTGCGAAGATGGATCTGGTCGCTGCTCTCTACCAGCCCTGGGGCCGCCCTTACTGGCTGGGTGATTGCTCCCAGGCTGCTGAGTCGATGGCTGCCTGTTCGAGACCGTGCTTTGCTGCTGTTCGAGCATCGTCGCCTCCCCCGGCAGGCCGCGGGTTACCAGCAAGCCGGACATGCGTAGGAGAGACAGCGCTGGCAACTGGCCTGCCTGACACATAAAAAGCTCCTCTCACTCTTGCTACGATGATGGACTGAAAACGAACACGCAGACGGACGAATGAATGAAGAGCGGAGGCCGGCAAACGGCGCTCGGTGCAAACCAGATGACGTGAGCGCCAGGAGCAGAGGCGCTCGGACGCAAGATCTCGGAACCAGCTGAATCGGTGACGGCTATTGTCTCTCTCAAGTGAATCTTATAGATAATCTGGTACGCATTGTCAAGTGCCTCAATGAACTCATCAAGTGATGATGTGTGGGGAAGAAGTGCCCTCGCCACTCTGTTACTCTCTTCTAAGATGCTATGAGATGTGTTAAAGCATTGTGTATCATGATGACCTTGACTGAAGCAGCCAGAAGCCGTACACTGGAAAGGCCCCTTTCCCCCTGGCCAGCTCAATGCTGGCGAGTCTCTTCCTGGGGGTGGAGAGACAGACCAAGTGCTTGGCCCAGTCGCTGTGCGACACGAACCTTGGAGTGGGGGTCACTGACTGAGCAAGTGATGGCTCGTACACTTGTTTCTTTGCGGTCGAGAAGGAATGGAGCCAGGAAGGAGGTTGGTTGTTATGCTCTTGACGGGGGCTCATGTGGCAGCCTTACGGGAACTGGCGAGCAGTGAGGAGGCAGGCCAGGCTGCCTACGAGTTGGCAGAGGATGATCGCCGTGCCTTGATCTATCGCGCCTTGGAGTTGCAGGGGCTGGCAGTGCTGGAGCTGCCGCGCTCCTATCGTCTGACCTATGCCGGACGAGAAGCTCTGCAGCTGCTGGAGGAGATGCACCGCGACTGGCAGGCGGGTACCCTCACGCTGGATGAGCGCGGACAGCACCTTTTGGCGGGCGAGTATGAGAATGGGGTAGAGGGCTGGCGCTTTTTGGGGTCGGATATACTGGCTGCGCTACAGGCTGCCGAGCACGCTGGTGGGAGGGTGGGGCCTGCAACTGAGAGCTTGCTACAGGCGCGCGGCCTGACTGAGGAGGCAACCGATCCGCTTCATAAGAGCGTGGTGCGGCGCCTGAATCGACATGGACGGGCCTGGCTCGACTTTGCGCGGCGTCATCGGCCCCGTTTGGAGATCGATGGAGGGCTGGCCAACGCCATCCAGCGGATGATTCCGGGCTACAGCGGGCGCCCAGCGCCAGAACTGTCGGGCGACTTTATCGATCTGCTGGAGGCGATGGAGCTGATTACCTGGTCGCTGCCCGATGGCCGGTTCTATGCCCTGACGGCGCTGGGAGAGGCTGTCTATGAAGCGCTGCGCAAGGGGGGCTACACGATTGGGGCCGTCGCTCTTGATGAGCCTATTCTTAAACTGCTGGCCCTTCTGGTTGACCGCGGCAGCGAGGCCCTCGCAGCTGATCAAAGCGAGCAGCTACAGGAACTGGGCTTTATGAGCCTGGATGGTCACCTCACGCCCGCTGGCGAGGCAGCTCTCCGGGCCTACGCTCTCCTGCAGAGCGAGCGACCTGTCTCGGTGCGGACCTTTGCCCTCACAGAGGCCGAGGTTGAAGTCTTGCTGGCTCTCCATCAGCTGGCAGCCCGCCAGGAGAATGGTGGCCCTCCTCCTGACCTGGAGCGTCTGCGCAAAACGCTGGTAGAGCAGTTGGCCAGCCGCTATCGCGAGATCGTTGGGCGGTATGGCCGACGTCTGGAGGAGCGGTCGGCGCTGAAACGGCGCGCCCTGGAGCTGGTGGAGGAGTTACACAGCCGCGATGAGTGGTTTGACTCACTGTGGGACCTGGAGGAGCTGGTGGCCAGTCTGGAGGCGCTGGCGCTGGTACGGACCGAGAGCGATGGGGAGCGGACGCTCTATCAGTTGACGCCCTATGGCCAGCGCGTGGTTGAGGAGCAGCAGCAGGAACAGAGACGCGCGATCTCCTCGACGGCGGTCAAGGCCGTGAGTATGGCACTGACGCGCTGGACAGGGCTGGCAACTTCCTGGGTCGAGCGAGCGCTTGAGGAGGGTCTCGTCGGCAGTGGAGGAGGTGTGACCCGCGCAGGCCGGCTCTACTCCTGGCTGGCTGAGCATTGTCCGCGCCAGCCGATGCTGACACGCCTGGAGGCCGAGGTCCTGGTCAATCTGCCGGAGACGGAACCAGGGCCGTTTGTCTCCGAGTACCAGGCCTCTCTAGAGGCGGAACGCCTGGCCTGGGCGCTCGATAAACTAGAGGCGCATGGATTGATTGATCGCCTGCCAGATGGGCAGATTGTACGCACCGAGGCGGGACAACTGCTCGCGCGGGCGGTGGTTGGAGCGACAAAGCTGGCCCACCCCATTACACCGCGCATTGTACGCCTGCTTGCAGCCATGCGTCAGGTCGGGACACTCTACGTCAAGGAGCAGAAAGTCCGTATTCAGCCGGAGCAGTGGAAGGAGGTGGAGCGCCTGACAGGCCTGGGACCACAGGAGTTCTTGGAGACGCGCCATGTCGCCCGGATGGGCCATTACATTGGTGAGGTGACACTCAACCAGGCCGGGCTGGAGGTGCTGGAGGCGGCTGCCCTCCTCCAGCAGCGTACGTGAGCAGCACAGCCAGAGGGCAGCCAAAGAGGAAGGCAGGAGGTCAGACCGGACTCCTGCCTTGTCTCTGCACTCCGCTAAGCAGAGGAGGCCAGGCCGTTTATCCCTTGACGACAATAATGGGACGCAGCCGAACGACAAGCCTGGCCAGGCCGGCGTTGTGGACAACGCGCACCACCTGCTCAGCGTCCTTATAGGCCAGGGGAGCCTCTTCAGCCAGCAACCCCTTGCTGTGCACGCGCACCGTGATGCCTTTTGCCTCCAGCTGGGCCATCAGGTCTTTGCTGCTGATCGCCTTCTTGGCCGCTGTGCGGCTGCGCTGGCGTCCGGCACCATGGCAGGTTGTCCCAAAGCTCTGCTCCATTGAGCCAGGGGCCCCAACCAGCACGAATGAGTAGCGACCCATGTCACCCGGGATCAGCACCGGCTGGCCAACTGCGCGGTACTTCTCGGGGACGGCGGGATGCCCTGCGGGGAAGGCTCGCGTCGCCCCTTTGCGATGGACGCAGACGCGCCGCAACTGGCCGTCGATGCGGTACTCCTCCATCTTCGCAATGTTGTGGCACACGTCGTAGACGAGCGGCATCTCTGCAGGCCGGGCCTGGCGTCCAAAGACCCTGGAAAACGCCTGGCGCACGCCGTGCATCAGCAACTGGCGGTTGGCCCAGGCAAAGTTTGCCGCTGCGGCCATCGCCCCCAGATAGGCTTTCGCCTCCTGGGACCTCAGCGGCAAATAGGCGAGCTGCTTATCTACTATCTCAATATGCTCCTTTGCTATCCTTACCTCGGCGATTCTGATAAAGTCATCAGCTACTTGATGCCCGAAGCCCCTTGACCCGCAATGGATGGTGGTGACGACCTGGCCCTGGCGATAGAGGCCGAGGGCTTGGGCTGCCTCCTCATCGTAGATATGGTCGACTACCTGCACCTCGCAGAAGTGGTTGCCTGCGCCCAGGCTCCCGAGCTGGTTGACGCCGCGCTGGATAGCCGTCGCTGAGACGGTATCAGGATTGGCGCCTGCCAGACAGCCGCCCTCCTCGGCAACTTCCAGGTCTTCAGGGAAGCCATAGCCCTGCTCAACGGCCCAGGCGGCGCCACGCACCATCACCTCACGCAGCTCCCTTTCGCTCAGACTGCGCATGCCTTTGCCCCCCACTCCCGAGGGCAGGCGCTGGAACAGTTCATCAGCCAGACGATCGGCCTTTCCTTTGACTTCCTGGTAGCTCAGATCCGTAGCGAGCAGGCGCACCCCGCAGTTAATGTCGAAACCGATTCCTCCGGGCGAAATCACTCCTGTCTCTGCGTCTGTCGCAGCAACGCCTCCCACAGGGAAGCCGTAGCCCCAGTGAATGTCAGGCATAGCCAGCGAGTAGCCGACAATGCCTGGCAGCGTGGCCACATTGGCGACCTGCTGCAGAGAGTTGTCCTGACGAATCTGTTCAATGAGAGCGTCGTCGGCATAGACAATGCCCGACACGCACATTTTCGGCTGGTAACTTTGGGGAATAAGCCAGCGGTAGGCATCGATCCGCTGGAGGGGAATCTTGGACCCGCTGTCGCTCATCGTGCATCCCTCCTTGCTCTTCTTATCTGTTCTTCGATTCCGCATCCAAGCAAATGCTGAGATACTCGCGCTGTGGCAGCCAAACGAACCAGGGACGAGTCAGCGCGAGCCAGACCGTTCTTCTCTGGTTTCCAGGAGACGACCTGTATGGAAGACGACACGCGTGGGCCGGTCAAGTCCCGAGCGCGGCATAGGGTCGAGTGGGCGGAAGGAGAATCGGTCTCCGCTCCGTCACCCTGATCGGGCGGACCGCTTTGGCCCATTCCGATAGAAGGCCAAGGCAAGAACGGCAGGCAGCAGTGGACGGAGAGGCTCCGTCTTCCTCCTACAAGCAAGCATACAGATAGCTGGGGAGATGGCGAGGCCTCTGGGTGGGCGAAGCAAGAGAGCGGCGGGCGAAGGCAGAGACGTGGGAGGCTGCCGACGAGCTGAGCCAGGCCGAGTGCTAGATGTCGAAGATGATCCGTGCCTGGTAGCCGTGGGCGGTGGGGACAACCTCGGCCTGATGCCTGGTGACTGCCTTGATAGCACTGCTCAGCTCGTGGCGCTGCTCATCGTATGGCTCGCCGCTGGCGTGCGCCTTCATCTTCAGCTGGGTCTCGGAGAAGTCCTCGATCTCGAATTGGCGAAAGAGCAAGAACTCGGTGTCGAACAGGAAGATCAAACGGCTTAGCCAGGCAATCAGTAGCGAGACCAGATCGTCCCCTTCAACCTCCACCTCCCGACTGACTCTGGGCTCGACCTGCTCCAGAGGCACCATCAAGCTCTCCATCCCCTCTGCAGCATGGATGAAGAGTTCTGGCAGTGTCCGCCCGTAGACCTGCAGCCCGACGTCTGCCGTGTGCTCGAAGACTTCAAAGGGCAGCTCATCCATAGCTAGGCCCGATCTCTACCGCTCAGGATCGTTCGCTCTGCCTGCGTCCGGGCGAGTCCTGGCTCGCTGGCGGCACTCCCGCGCATTGGGGACACTGCACTGGCGTTGTGTTGCATGGTTACCTCCTTCCCGAATGCCGGCCAGTCCGCTGCATTCAAGCACCACGTTTTCATGGTAGCAGCAGATTTGCGCTTTGTCAAGATAAAGGAGAGCGCGGGAGCAGCCAGGCCGCGCTCTCCCTTGCTTTCTGCTCTGCCGCTCAAGCGCAATCCAGCTTCCTGGGCCAAGGGAGTGAGGGAGAGATGCAAGAGAGTGTTAGCAGGTTCGCTCCCGGCTGTGAGCCCAGAACTCCAGCAGGTCGCTGCGGGTGACGATGCCTTCGAGCTGGGGGCCTTGCATGACGGCCACCGCTGACTGACCACTGCGAAAGAGGGTATAGGCTTCCTGGACGGGAGCGTCAGCGGGTAGCTCAGGGAAAGGAGGACCCTGGAGCGAGCCAACGGTCTTCTCGCTCAGCGATTCGCCGCTGGCCAGGTGCTGGAGCAGCAGATCCTCGGTCAGGCTGCCTACCATGTGCCCGTGTTCCACCACAGGCGTCTGGCTGATTCCATAGCGACGGAGCAGCTCAACGGCGTCGGCGATCGAGTCCTGGGGCGCGACGCTCACGACCAGGGGCATGCTGCCCTCATGCGTGCGCCGGTAGGTGAGCACGTCTCGCAGCGTCGGCTGCTCGCTCTCAGCCTGCATCAGCAGGTTGTTCTCGCGCATCCAGGTGTCGTTAAACTGCTTACTCAGGTAGCCGCGTCCGGTGTCGGGGAAGAGCACCACAACGACATCGTTGGGGGTGAGCCGACGCGCGTAGGTCAGGGCTGCCGCCAGCGCTGTGCCGGAGGAGCCTCCAACGAGAATCCCCTCTTCGCGGGCCAGGCGCCGGGCCCAGTAGAAGGAAATGCGGTCCTCCACGCGAATAACTTCATCGACAACGGAGGGATCGTAATTCTTCGGAAAAACCTCCATGCCGATGCCCTCGACTTTATAGGGCTTCGGCGTGTCGCCCGAGTAGACGGAGCCTGCCGGGTCGGCGCCGATGACCTTGATGGCTGGATTCTGCTCCTTGAGATAGCGGGCAGTACCAGTGATGGTGCCGCCGGTGCCGATGCCAGCAACGAAGGCCGTGATGCGCCCGGCGGTAGCGCGCCAGATCTCGGGTCCGGTGCTGGCGTAGTGGGCTGCTGGATTGGCAGGGTTGGAGTACTGATCGGGGCAGCAGGCCCCAGGAATCTCCCTGGCGAGCCGATGAGCCACGTTCTTGTAATGCTCTGGTGAATCGGGGGGCACGGTGCTCGGGCAGATGACGACCTCGGCCCCGTAGGCTCGCAGCAGGCTGCGCTTCTCCTCGCTGACCTTGTCCGTCATGACAAAGATGCAGTGGTAGCCTTTGATAGCGGCAGCTATGGCCAGGCCGTGACCGGTGTTCCCGCTCGTAGGTTCGACAATGGTGCCACCGGGTCGCAGCAGGCCCTGGCGCTCGCAATATTCGATCATGGCCGGTCCAATACGATCTTTGACGCTGCCGCCAGGATTGAGCATCTCGATCTTGGCGAGCACGAGGGGGGGAACATCGGCAGCCACTTTGCGCAGGCGCACGAGGGGGGTGTTGCCGATGGCATCGAGGATGGAATCATAGTAGCGCATGTCTCCTGGTGCGGGTTCAGCCGCTTGCTTCTCCTGCATATCTCCACGCTTCCTCTCTGCAGCAGTTACTGGCGTTTTGTCGCTGGGTGGGTACGTGCCGAGTAACGAGATAAGACCCTGCCCGGCCCAGCTCGCAGGCGACGCTCCCAGCGGGCCGGGACCTTCTTACTCTCGTAGCCACAGTATAGCATGAGGCATCGCGGCCTGGCCAGAGACTCAGGAGCATGACTATCAGCAAAGCAAGGGCCAGGCCAGGCGGGAAAGATCATTCCGTTAGCCTGACCTGGCCCCGACCCGATAACTAGGTGCCGCTGCGGCCACGTGAGAAGGCCGTGGGCTGTCCTGCAGGAGCAACAAGGTGCTGCCGCGGCTGCCAGCCCGGTCTCAGACTCACGAGCAGACGCAGGCTGACAAGGGCGCCGAAGGCCAGGAGAGCCAGACTCACCAGGCCCATAGCGTAGCCGCCACTCAGCTGTCTGGCCTCGCCCAGAAGCGATGGTAGCAGGAAGCCCCCAAGCCCCCCACAGGCCCCTACGAATCCGGTCGCTAGCCCGATTTGCTGGGGAAAGCGCAGGGGGACAAGCTGGAAGACAGCGCCGTTGCCTGTCCCAAGCATAGCCATCAGGCAGAGGATCAGCACGGTCCCCAGACCCAACGGCGGAATACAGGCGAGCAAGGCATAGCTGACGGCCACCAGGCTGAAAACGAGGTGCAGCATGAAGGTACCGCCCAGACGATCCGCGAGGTAGCCTCCCAGAGGACGCGCCAGGCTGCCAGTAAGGCTGGCGAGCGCAGTGAGAAGGCCGGCATTGACGGCACTCAGGCCATACTGTGTGTGCAGGAAGAGGGGCAGAAAGGTGCTCAGACCAACGAAGCCCCCAAAGGTAATGCTATAGAAGAAAGAGAACCACCAGAGATCGGCACTCTTGAAGACAGCCCCGGCTGGCTGGGCGGGTGCTGCAGCGCTGGCAGGCGCCTTCCCGGCCTCGCGGCTCAGGACGACAAAGACGAGGAGAACAAGGGCCAGAGGGATCATGGCAAGCCCCATGACGGCATGCCAGCCATAGCTACGCGCTAGGGTAGGAGCGGCAAGGTTGGCAATCACTGTCCCCATGTTGCCCGCGGCGGTGATTCCCATGACCAGCCCCTGCCGCTCTGGGGGATAGCAGCGGCTGGCCAGCGGCAGAGCAACTGCAAAGGAGGAACCAGCACAGCCCAGCAGAAGACCAACGGCCAGCAGGGCCGGAAAGTTGAGAGGAAGGAGCCAGCCGGCCAGAAGAGGAAGGAAGAGGAAGAGCAGTAGAAGAGTACCGACGCGCTTGTAGCCAAAGCGGTCCCCAAGCATACCCATTGGGAAACGCGCCAGCGAGCCGCCGAGCGTGGGCACGGCTACGAGAAAGCCCTGCTCGGCAGGGTTGAGCTTAAGGCTCTGGGCAATGAAGATGCCCAGCGCACCAAGTAGGACCCAGAGCGCGAAGCAAGTATCAAAGTGGAGAAAGGCCGCAACCAAGGTGGTAAACGGTGTCCGAGGGATACGCATAGTTGTACTGACCTCCCTATGATAGGATGGCAGGTTGACTACTATCGATGGGAAGTAAGCACCCTCACTCACCGGGCTCCGCTGCTTAAGGGGCCCGGTGTCGAGAGTGAAACCGGGGCCAGGCAATGGGAACACATTCGGCCTGCCGGTGCGGTGCAGGCTGCGCTGAGCGCCAGGTGTCGCTTCGCTAGCTGCTGGGCAGGGCCTGGCTCTGGCGCTCTAGATAGTCTGAGAGGGCTTTGACAAGGTGACCCATGCGAGGATGCGCCGGGACAACATGCGGTCTGACGCCATACTGCTGCAGGGCCTCGCTGCATGTGGGGCCGATCGAGGCGACCGTCACCTGCTCGCGCAGGGCCTCGGCCAGCCTCTGGCTACAGCCCTCACGCTCCGCCAGCTGGAAGAGATGTCGCACCTGGACCTGACTGGTGAGAACAAGGGCATCGATCTGTCCAGCGCAGAGGTCATAGACCAGCTGGCGGAGCCCGCTGGTGTCTTCAGGAAGCTGCCACTCGTAGAGACAGAACTCTGCAACCCGGGCGCCGCGCTCCTGAAGATAGGCCACCAGTCTGGCGTTGCGTTCGCCGTAGTGCAACAGTGCCAGCCGCTTGCCATGCAGTTCGATGGCCTCCAGGGCATCGAGAAGCTCCTCAGTAGTGTGAGGCTCGGGCGCGCTGATGTGAACCGGCAGGCCATGTTTCTTGAGGACGGTGGCCGGTTTGGGTCCCCGGCAAATGATGGTGATCCGCTTGAGTTCATCCAGCAGCTCAGGAAGCAGGCCCTGCCGCTCGACCTCCCGCAAC
>NZ_BDGT01000092.1 GCF_001748285.1 Thermogemmatispora onikobensis
TCCTTACTTGAACATGCGATGTCGAGCTTCTATCTCCAGCGACTGGCTCCTCAGCCTCCGCTGAGCGAACCATCCGCCATTATGTTCTTCTGGACGTCAGGGTCATCTGCGCCGCCTCGCCTGACGAACTGACCTGCGTTGACTGGCGAGCCTCTTCTGAAGAGGATCACCTCCGCAGCAATCCATCAGTAGCGAACACAGCACATCCGCCTCTGCTGTTTTCCACTCTTCAATTGTCAAGGTGCAGTAATCTGGCCTCACTCAGGCCGCTATCTTTACCCCGCCCCTTCCTGGTGCCACCTCGCTGAGAGCATAAACCCCCACCACGTGGAACACCTGGGAAGAGAAGGTAACTGGCAGTGGCTACCCGTGTTGGACCTGGGCAACCCACCAGCGATGAGCGGGTTAGACCGGCTTTCGCTGAGTGGCCTCGCTGTCTTTTTGTTTCTCTCTGCGAGGCGAGTGAGATTATCTCACAGCCAGGATCGGTTGTCAAGGGGGTATTGGCCAATTTTCCAGAAATTTCCCCTAAACGGGAAGCGAGCCCTTTCTCAGGGCTCGCTTCTAACAGAGGAAAAGGGAGCAGGACAATAGGGTTAGGCCGTGGGCACGATTTCCTGGGTCTCAAGCGCTCCACGTCCGACCTTCGCCGGAGCTGTCTCTTTGAGACCAAAGGCCAGTAGTGCGCTGACCAACATGCCAGCGGCAGCAATCCACATTGGAGCCACCAACCCCCAGTGATCGGCGGCCACACCGCCCAGCCAGGGGGCAAAAGTACCACCCACCAGCTCCCCAATGAACTGGGTCAGGCCGACTGCGCTGGCCACCAATCGATACGGCAGGGACTCACCAGGAATGATCACCAGGAAAAGCGGAAAAACGGCCTGACCAACGGTCGTCAGGAAGGCAACGACCATCATGAGTCCTACAGGGGCACGCAACAAGGCCAGGCAGATCGGCGATAGGCAGGCAACGAAGGCGAAGAGAATTAAGGTAGGCTTGCGACCCAGACGGTCGGAGATGGCCGGTCCAACGAAGCCCCACACGAAGGTCCCCAAACCTACCGCAGACATGATCAGGCCCATCTCATCAGGTGAATAGTGGCTTACCTCCGTCAGGAAGGTCGGCGCAAAGGTGGTAAAGGCAAACAGCCAGGTCATTGAGAAGATGGCGATGAGCACACAGAACCACATGTTGCGATGGCGAAAGACCGCACCGATGTCAGCCAGCCGTACCTTGGTGTGCTCAACCGCCTCGGCCTCCTGAGCCGTCCCCCGGCCAGGCTCGCGCATCCATTTGAGCAGGACGAAGAACATCACCAGGCCAGGCACCCCGACCAGATAAAAAGCCTCATGCCATGAGTAATGGACAGCAATCTGCGTGACGATGATCGGCGTCAGAAATGAGCCAATCAGCCCTAACGAGCTTTGGACAAAACCCAGATTGAAACCACGACGCTCGGGCGTGGAGGCCGCAATGACACTCGCTTGCGCCAGTGGCAGCACCGGCCCCTCAGCGACGCCCATCAGGCCGCGTACGAGAATCATCTGCCAAAAGCTGCGGGCCAGCCCTGAGAGGAACGAGAAGAGCGAAAAGGCAAGGGTGATGGGTAGCAAAACCTTCTTCCGCGAACCAACAAGATCGGAGATTGAGCCAAAGATGAAACCGGAGACCGCCCAGCACACGGCAAGCACGGAGGCGATCATCCCAATCTCAGCATTGTTGAGTTTCAGATCAGGAGCTATGAAAGGGAAGAGGTAGACAATGCTGAGTCGCTCCATAAAGACGAAGCCAAAGGTGAAGAACATCATGAGAACGACACCGTTCTCGTAACGGAACCAAGACCTCTTCTGCGGCGAAGCCATACCTGCAAACTCCTTTTTCTTGTCTGCTCGTTCACTTGTTCACTTGACCCGATGAACAGTCCTCTAGTGTGCCCCTCATCTGGCACATAGTCTGCCCTTGCTGATCTGGGCATGCCAGCCACACAAGCCTCAATCCTGGCTTGTTGGACTCCATCAAGCTGGCACCTCGCTCTTCAGCGCAAGCTTGCCTGGCCCGATCTGCAGCTTCTTTCCTCAGCACTGAGGAAGTTCAACCGGCTCCTATGAAACGGCGGGCGATTTCAGTCTCTGAGCCGGCTTCTTCTGCCTGTTAATACTCTGCAGCTCTCTTTGCTACTTCCCTCTCTTGCTATGGAGTATACCATTTGCTTATCCTGCTTACCAAGATTTGAGTGCCTGCTATTTTTACACCTCCTTTCCGCTTTCAAGCATCGCTGAGTTGATGCAACAGGACACGGTAGGCCCCATTCTGGGGGTCCTCACCGCCCACCTCAGCCTCGGCCCTGGACGGAGCCGCCAAACCAGTCAGTCGCTCAGCCGACCAGCGCAGGCGTTGAGCAGCCCCTGCCGAAACCAGGGGGTCAATCGCGAGGCTGGCCAGGGTCTCCGCTGCTTCCTGCATCTCATCGGCCCGGCGCTGAGCGTGAAGTCGATGTCGGTCAAGCAAATAGACCCCGAGATCCCCCAAGGACGTCTTGGGGAAAGAGGCATTGAGCGATGTCAGCACCTGCTCGGTCAGGCCCTCCTGCTCAGCTGCGAGCAAGGCTTCCAGAAAGAGGGCCTCCAGACCTTTGAGGACAACGCTGCGACACATCTTGAGGATAGCCGCCGCGCCCAATGGCCCTTCCAGAACTTCGATGTTCATGCCATAGGGTTCCAGAGCTTCGCGCAGGCGTCTTGCCCCTGGCCCATCGGCTACCAGAGGGACGCGGTGCCGTAGCGGAGGTACAGCAGACATGACAGCGACACTGGCATAGCAGGCTCCAGGGGCCAGTCGGGCAATTACCTGGCCGATCTCAGCCTTGACTCTCGGGGCACACGAGTTGAGATCAGCATAGAGCGTTCCAACTCGCAGGTGCGGGGCAATCTCGCGCGCCACCGTCAAGGCGCCCCTCGCTGTAACCAGCGAGAGTACAAGATCAGCCTGGGCCGCAAGCTCGGCCAGACTGGCTACAAGGCGGACGCCGCAGCAGGCCGCCCGCTCAGCGAGGGCCTGGCCACTGACAACATCATAGGCATAGAGTTCGCGTAGCCCTTCCTCGGCTAGCCCAGCGGCAATCGCCGAGGCTGCCTCACCAAAGCCGATGAAGCCGAGACGCATGGCTCACCCCTCCCATTCGTCATAGCGCACGTATTCAACGCCCAGGGCCTTGAGTTTGCTGCGCAGGCCGTAGAGATCAAGACCGAGTTCGCCAGCAGCCAGACGTTCGCGAGTGGAATTCTCTCTGGCGGTACGGGCAGCGGCCTGAGCAATGGTTTGAGCCAGGGCCTGGCGAGGAACACATACAACCCCATCGGCGTCGCCCAGAATGACATCACCGGGCTTGATGAGCGCACCACCACAGACGACCGGTATATTGACCGCCCCAGCCGTTTCTTTGACGGTTCCTCGCGCCGAGATGGCCCGCGACCAGACAGGAAAGCGCATGGCGCTCAGCGCCGCTACATCGCGCACTCCGGCGTCAACAACCAGGCCCACTACTCCATGCGCTCGCGCCGAGGTGGCCAGCAGCTCACCAAACATGCCATCCGTCGATGGGGCTTCTGTCGCCACAACCAGCACATCACCAGGCTGACAGACCTCGATAGCTGCGTGCACCATGAGGTTATCTCCAGGAGGACAGAGGACGGTCACAGCGGCCCCCGCGACCTGCGCCTCGGGATAGATAGGACGCAGATACGGCTGCAATAATCCCTCTTTGCCAAGGGCTTCGTGCACGGTAGCCACACCATAGGCCGCTAGCTGTTCGACCAGGGCCGCTTCTGGTCGTGGCACCTCTGTGACGATAACAGGACGCTTCATACGAACTCACCTCCAACGCTGGGATAGACTCGCTGATAGGCCTCCGCGTAGACGACGCGCTGGCCGGAGTTGCGTCCCGCCTGCACACCACGCCGCTTGGCAACATCGGTGTAATAGGCCCAGAGATGCTCTTGCGCGGCCATGCACTCCATAGCTTGACGCTTCTTGTCAAACACCGATGTGATGTCAAGCAGAAGATCGATGCGAAAGCTACACTGCTCTGGCTGGTGCGGCTCGTAGAGAAAGACCTGGGGCGCCCCAATGACGGGGTAGGAAGAAGGATAGCCATGCGCCTGGGCCAGAATGCGGCTCTCCAGAACAAGCTGGGTCGTGCGCGGATGGTCCATGTTATAGGGATCTTGCAGAGAATGGGTCAAGATGATGTCTGGTCGATACTGGCGAAACTCCTGGACCAGGGCATCACGCAGCTCGGGCGTCACGTCGAGTGGATAATCGCCGGCGTCCAGGAAACGTACCTCTGCTCCTAGAATCGTCGCGGCCTGCTCAGCCTCAGCCCGGCGAATGGCTTTGATCTCTTCCAATGTTTTGCCTTCTTGCCACAGGCGCGCCGATTCGCCCCTCTCTCCAAAGGAAAGGCAGAGAACTCGCGCACGCCAACCACGCTGCGCATAGAGGGCGATGGCTCCCCCAGCACGCCAGACAAAGTCAGCAGCATGGGCACTCACTACCATTAAGGTACCCGTATCTGCAGCCTTCGCCATAGATGTTGTCTCCTCACTTAACCAAAGGATTTGTCACAATGTTCACTATCTGTCGGCCTTGCCCGGCCCCACTACACCCCTTTCCACCTCCCTGCTTGCCCGACGAGGATCACCCAGAGTCGGCTCAGGGCCAGAGACCATGCCTATTCGTCTACCACCAGCCGGGCCGGATTCTCAACCAGCATGCGCTGCACCTCTCGCGGTGTGAAGCCAGCCGCAATCAGATGAGCAGCGAAATCGAGAAGACCGGCGACAATCGGAGGATTCGAACGCTGGCCAAGATCAGATGAGAGCACAGTTCGCTCGGGACCAACGGCGCGAATAGCCGCGAAAAGTCGTTCCCACGGGCATTTGTTGGTGTAGAAGGTGGTATAACAGCCTTCAATATAGGCTCCCATGTCGGCCAGCCGTCGCTGCTCCTCAAGGGAGAGCGCTTGCGAGGGGAAGAGAGCGTGAGTAACCACAATGCGCTTCACGCCGCTCTCTCGCGCTGCTGCCACGACGGCGAAGATCTCATCCCGCGCCAGGTGCCCTGTGGCCAGCACCATATCGTACTCGGCGACACTGGCAAGGCAGGCCCGCACTTCGGTCCGCAGCTGGCCATGCTCATCGAAGACGCTGAGCGGCTCTGGAGCATAACCTTTCGCCCGAATCTCTTGCTGAATGCGGGCCCAAAATGGTTGGTGGCGCTCGCCACGGGCCGCCTGCCTCTCTGGCGACTCGTTGGCCGCATCAACCGTAGGCAGCCAGACGATGCGCGTGCCAGCCCGGCCAGCAATCTCGACAGCCACCGGATTGAAGCCACCCACAGCGTGGTTCAGTGCCAGAGCCCCGAAGACCTGGACCCCCGGAACAGCAGCAGAGACCACTCTGGCGCGCTCGACGGTGGGAAAATAGTGCGACTTCAGGACAAAGCCGCGCCAGCCGAGAGCGCGAAATTCGCGGGCCAGCGAGAGGTCATCTGTGCTGCGCTCTATCAGGTCTGGCTCAATATGGAGGTGAATGTCAAGAGCGCCTGCCAGTAAGCGCACAAGATCGTCACGCTCTCTGTCGATCAACCGGTTCACTCTCCTCTACGCTTTGACTTGTGATGTGCCGAAGCCTCTCTTACTCTTTTACTTCTATCAAGCAGTCCGGGCTGTTCATCTACTCACCGGCCACACGACACGACCTGACCTCTGCATCGGCATCGCACACCCGTCCACAAGCAAGCCCGGACTGGCTGTTTCCTTGTGGCTGTGGGACCTCAGAGGCCCTGTCTCAGGCGTCGCAGGGCTTCACAGACGCCTGAGAGGTGGGCGCGCATAGCCTGTTCAGCGGTATCAGGATCATGGGCAGCAATAGCCTCAACAACGGCAGCGTGCTCGGTCAACGAGGTTGCTGGACGACCGGGCGCCAGAATGGTGCGATACTGATAGCGCACACTCTGCGAGCCGAGGGTCTCCAGTAACCGGGCCGCAGTACGGTGGTGAGCGGCCTCCGCAATCGCCCGATGCAAAGCCGTATTCAGGGTTGAGTAGGAGACGAGGTCGCCATGTTCAATGCAGGCCCGCATCTGCTCCAGCAGGTTGCGCATCTGAGCGATATCTGCCGGCTGGGCTCGCATGGCAGCGAAGCGGGCCAGCAGCGATTCGATGGCGGTGCGCGCCTCTAAGATCTCCAGGGCCTCCTCGTGCGAGACGAAACGAACGCGCGCGCCCCGGTTCGGCTCGCGCACTACCAGCCCTTCCTGCTCCAGGCGCGCCAGCACAGTACGGATCATCGCCCGCCCGACCCCCAGCCGGGCCGCCAGCTCAAGCTCGATCAGCCGCTCATTTGGCTGCAGCGTGCCGTCAATGATCCAGTTGCGAAGACACTCATAGCAAGACTGTTCATTCAATAGCTGCGTTCCCATCTTCCTCAAACCACTGGTGTACCATAGGTATGGAAGGTTTCAACGGTCTTGTTCCCCCAGGCTTGACCGCGCGCACGCTCCTCCTCTGTCCAGGTGATAGGCTTCCAGTCGGGAGCTAAAACCAGGTAGCCGCCAGAGCAGACCTCAATCCGGTTCTTGCCTGGCTCATAGACATAGACAAAGTAGGTCTGATTAATAGCGTGCTTGCTAGGGGCAAACTCGATGAAGACGCCGTAATCAACGAAGAGATTGGCAGCCCGCCAGATCAGCTCGTTGGATTCGACATGAAAGGCGATGTGGTGGAGACGTCCCCTGGCGCCTGTGGCATCCTGTGTATAGACCAGGTCGTAGGATTTGTTGGTGGCCCGGTACCACAATCCTGGGCGCCGACCGTTGTTGAGGAGAATCTGCTCAGTCAGGCGCAGACCCAGATAGCGCTCGACGAACTCACCGTCCGCCTCGGCATACGAAGAGAGGAAATTAACATGATCGAGCATCTTGACTCCCACCCCTCGCCCGGTCAACCTCTGGGGCTGGTTCTTTAAGGCAGGGCGTAGATGGACGGGAGGCTGATAGTACTCGGTCTCGTAATAGAGTTCTAGAAGATGGCCATCGGGGCCACGAAACTGATAGGCCCGGCCATGTCCAAAGTCCCCTTCGATCCACGTCCCTCGCATGCCTCCTTGCTCTAGCATGGCCACACGCCGCTCTAGAGCCTCCGGACTCATTGCCCGCAAGGCCGTATGACCAACACCAGCATGCTCATGCGCCGTGAGCTTGAGCGAATACTGCTCATAGTCGCCCCAACAGCGGAGATAGGCCGAGCGCCCAAGCCGGGCCACTTCTTCCATGCCCAGGACCTCGACGAAAAACCAGAGGCTCTCGTCAAAGCTAGGGGTCAATAGCTCAACATGCCCCAGGTGAGCAATGTCAAAGCAGAACGCTTCGGACATGGCTCCGGAACCTCCTTTGTAGCAGGTCATGACTCCCAATGACTGCACCGTGCAACCTACACGCCAGGCCCCTTCACCTCGCAGAATCTTGCTGCCAATCCTGTCTACAAGATTGTTAACAATGAAAGCGTAAGACTCCACATCTTACTGCTCTCTTGCTTCGAGCATCTCGCCACCATCGCTTCCGCCCACAGAGCACCCTTTCATCATCAACAATTGTGTCTACAAGATTGTCGACAATGCTCGTACAAAAAAAGAAGAGGACTAGGTGGACCTCTGTGACTGCCTGGCATGAGGAGCAGCGCCAACCATAGCCTGCTCCTCAGCATTTGTTATAAGAGTATACCATATTTTTGCTGCTTTGTCAAGGCAAGGGCAGCAGGGCAGCGCCTAGCGACCTGAAGACCCATTGTGACCGGGCTGGCGACGCCGTGATTCGGAGGTGTCTGCAGTACCAAAGGCGGCCTGCCATTGCAGGCGCAGCTCCTGGGCGCGAGCAAAGATCTCATTCAAGTGCGGATCATGGGCCGCGATGTGATCGCGTAGCCGCGTGAGTGTCCGTAGATACTCATTGAGGCTGCGCACCAGGGCTTCGCTATTGGTCAGGCAGATATCGCGATACATCTCGGGGCTGCCAGCGGCCAGGCGTGTCACATCGCGGAAGCCGCTAGAGGCCAGCAAGGCCGCATCGCCCCAGGAAGGTGCCTCGGCGGCGGTTGTCATGAGGGCAATGGAGGCCACGAAAGGCAGATGGCTGACATAGGCGACCTGGCCATCGTGCTCCGCCGGTTCAAGGAAGCGAATGCGAGCCCCCAAGGCTTCCACAAAGCTGGCGACCTTGTTGACAGCGCTCGGGCGGGTCCGTGGCGTTGGCGTCAGGCAATAGATACGTCCCTGGAAGAGGCCGGCATCAGCAGCCTCGACTCCGCTGACTTCCTTCCCGGTCATCGGGTGCCCACCAACGAACGAGACATTCTCTGGCAGAAATTCCTCCGCCCAGCTAATGACCTGGGCCTTAGTGCTTGCCACATCGGTAATGACGGTTCCAGGGGTTACGCAGCTGGCTAGCTGCTGTAAGAGGGCACGCATTGCCCCGACGGGAGTCGCCAGCACCACCAGCTCGGCGCCTCGCACAGCGTCGGCCAGCGAGTCATAGGCTTGATCAATGGCTCCCACCTTGCGGGCTTGCTCGCAAACTCCACGCCCTAGGTCATAACCGGTTACCTCTCGGGCCGCCTTCGCCTTATGGAGGGCCAGCCCGATTGAGCCGCCGATCAATCCTAATCCGACAATCGCTACACGCTGAAACATGGATCATCCTCACATTAGTGCAGCCAATGATATTGTCGATCGATGAGCATACGAAGCCAAAGCTACGAGAGCAACGGTGAAGCCAACAGCGTCAGAAAGAAGGTCGCGTCCACTCTCGCGCTGGCGGGTTGAGAGGGGAGGCGCGCGACGGGCTTGCTCCCTCACCTAAAAGTAGGGCAAGCTCTCCAGCCAGACTACTCCATCAGGGCCAATAGCAGCCCCCAACATGGTAGTGACCTCATCGCTGAGCAAAGCGCGCTGCTCTTTGCGATACTCACGCAGAAAGCGCGGCAGGACCTCGGGACCGGCGCGCCTGAGAAGGTCGACGGCAAAGCGCTCTAACAGCAGATCGAAGCATAGATAATCCTCCGCCGAGGTCTCCTCGTCCCAGCTGAAGCTGCGAATGGTGACCGGCGTCTTCCCATCTTCCTCGGCCAGGAAGATCTCTGCATACAACTCATGCAGATCCCGATTGACCACGTCGTGCTGGCCATCGAGGCGATGGGCAAGCCAAAGGGCTGCGAACTGTAGTTGCCATTCATCTGCCCAGAGCGGATAGTCCTCCGGCCAGGGACGCGGGTCTTGCTCCAAAAAAGCATAGGCCAGCTCATGGTACAAGAGGAAAGTCAGCTTCTCGGCTGTCGGTTCACCAATGATGGGGTCAAGCTGCGTCGGCACAACCAACGAGGGCGGCTCAGTCGCATTGGTAAAATAGGGCAGCCGGGTCTGTGCTTTCCCCAGATCCTCATCATGAGGCACCTTCTCCCAGTCAGGTGGCGCGACCAGGATGATCTCCAGCTCCGGCAGCGGCAGTTTGAGCAAACGGCCTAGCTCTTCCGCCGCCTGATTGAGCTTCAGCAGGAGATGCCGCGCTTGCTGCTCATACCCCCGCGGATAGTAGAGCAGGAAGCTATCCAGCAGTGTCCGATAACGCTCATAGGGGAACGACATGATTTTCTTTCTTCTCGTCGTAGTCTCATACCAGGTCAGGGACCCTGGGACTTCAGGCTCCTGGTAGACTAGCCAGCAGGCCGCACAACTGCTGCCCCGTCGCTATGAGATGAGCGCGCAGAGCGCTTTGCTCTCCCTCTTACTCAGCTCGACCTGGCTCTGACCCCGCTCCGGAGGGCGCTGGCTCTCCCCCCCCTGGCAAAAGCCGCTCATCTCTTTCTTCGCGGGCATAGCGCTGCAGCTCCTCAATGGTCCTCTCTTGACGGAAGCGCCGATAGAACCGACGGTAGAGCTGTTGGAGCCGCCGGGGCGTGAGCTGCTTGCCGCTGTCATAGTATTCCAGCGCTACCTGACCGATGGCCCATGTTCCGGCAGCCGCAATGGCACCAGCTACCAGATCACCCCCTACAGGCACTACTTTGGCTACTTGCTCCGCCAGGTAGCGCAGGCCCGCTCCGCCTATCATTGTCAGAATCAGCTCGCGTGCATGCCGCGTCGCTTCGCTGGAAGAGAGAGGCTCTCCATAGAGAGCGGCCAGGCGCAGTACCAGACGCACCTGGGTTCCCAGGATAATGGGAATATCAATGAAAGGGACCGGCTCCAGACCAGCAGCCAGGCTGAGGAGCGTGGCGTTGCGAATGATGCGCTGCGCCGCGCTGCGGCGAAAGGCTGGCAGCTCCCTCCCAATAACTAGAGCGGCCTCGGGGCTGGCTTCAATGATGGCCGGAATCAGCTCCTCGGCAATGTTTTGGCCGTTCTGGGCCGAGATCGGAATAACCCCAGCTACTCCCAGGCGCACGGCGATCTCGGTCGCCAGACGATCACCATCTGATCCCGCTGGTAAGGCATCGATCTTGTTCACCGCGATCACCGTGGGCTTGTTCAAGGCTTTCACGTCGTTGTAGAGCGCACGGTCCTCTGCCTGCAGCCCTCGTACACCATCCAGCAAGAGCACAATCACACTCGCCTGCTCCAGCGCTCCCCTGGTAATGTCAGGGAGATGGCCAGGGGTATCAATGAGTGTGAACGGACCAAATTCGGCAGGCACCAGTGCCTGAGTGGTACCTGCCTCGGGCGATACCAGGGAGATGTTCTTTCCCATGATCTTGTTGAAGAGGGTGCTTTTGCCAGAGTTGGGCCGCCCGACAAGGACCACCGTGTTGCTGAGGCCAGCCATCACTTCCTCATGGGCCTGCTTCCAATTGACCGCCCGCATGAAAGCCTGCATGAGCGCCAGATTGGCTGGCAGGTTCTTGAGGACGTTGAGGCCTAGCTCGCGCACGCTCTTCGGACGCTCGCTTTTGCGAAAGGCTCGCGGGAGCAACTGCTCCACAATGTTCTTTTTGGT
>NZ_BDGT01000093.1 GCF_001748285.1 Thermogemmatispora onikobensis
GGAGTAGTCTGTCCGACCTCTGTCGGTCAGTGTCCGTCGCCTACTTGGTCAGCCGTCGCTTCGCCCTGGCTGGCGCTCGCAAGAGATGATCTTCCCTGCAGCTGTAGCGGTCTTTCTACCGCCCCTGCTGGAACAGGGGAGGGGGCTGAGCTGAACACAACAGGATGATGGCAGGAAGAAGGCCAGGGGCGGCTCACATTCAGCTGTGAGAGAAGAACGAGCGCCGACCGACCAGAAAGGAAACAGCAAGGGCGCTCTGCTCCAGCGCATAGCGGCACAGCGCGGACAACAGCAGATGACCTTATGGTCAGGAAGGGAAGCCCAGTGCGGCTCAGCGTGCTGCCTTGCCTGCCAGAACGGCAGCAGCAGCAGCAGGCGAGAGGTGCCCGGCTGTTGTTCCCTTCCTGACCTTCGCGCATACGTGAGTGACTTGACGGTCAGCGACTCTCCTACTGCCGTCAGAGGAGGGTAGCATCCCTGAACGGAGAGAACTATGGCTAGCAAAAGCAAAGAGAATCGAATCATTGTTGCTCTTGCCTGCTCAAATTGCCGGCACCGCAACTACCATACCTCTAAGAACAGGCGCACTCATCAGGACCGCCTTGAGCTGAGGAAGTTCTGTCCCAACTGTCGCACGCATACGATCCATCGCGAGACCAGATGATTGCCGGGCAACGATCACTCCTGATCGAGAAAGGGTCAACGTGGCAAACAAAATGGCCGAGAAGAAAAAGGCTACTTCCGCTTCAAGCGAGGTTCTCCAGGCCAAGCCCCGCGGCGAGAAGGATGCTCCTGCCCGCAAGGAGTCGAAGCAGATGACGCAGCGACGCGAGGGCCGTCAGGAGGTACGCCGCGAACAGAAACCATCTGTTTTTGCTCGCTTGCTCCAGATGAGGCTGTTCCGCTTCCCCTATGAGGCCTATTACGAGCTGCGCTATAAGGTCACCTGGCCAACGTTCGAGGAGGCGCGCAATATGACGATCGCTGTGATTGCGCTCGCCCTCGCCCTCGGTATCGTCCTCGGGTTGGTCGATATTGGCCTCTTCCAGCTGTTCCGCCTGATCACTGGTACCGCCAGGTAGATTGACGCGGGTTGGGAGCGGGTGACTAAAGCGTGCCGGCAGCTGCCTGCACAGGTTGTCTGTTGCTCGCGCCACTCAAAAGGCGATGCGGCGGCGCTTTTGTGATGACGGGGTGCCGGGCTGGGTGGCCTGCTGGCTGGGTGAAGAGACGCTGGCAGATCAGGTATGCTGAGAGTTGAGCTGGTCTTGCGCTGTCGATATGATGGGCAAGCTGGGTGGCCTGGGAGCCGGGCATGCCGGGCATGGGAGGGAGAGGGTTGTCTCATGTCGGGCGCGGGCGTTGGGAAGATAAGCTTGAGGGGGTGGGTGTCAGTCTACACAGGGGATCGGTGTAGATGCGCTGGTCTGGGGTCCGGGCGCCGTGGTGAGTGACGGAGCCGGGGCCTATCTCCGCACAGAGAAAGCGCCTGCCTGCCTGTCTGCCTGGCTGCCTGCCGGTCCTGTGGAGAGAAGAGGGGGAGCAATAGATTCCCGCGCCTCCGTGTTGTAATTTCTGTGGATATGGAACAGACGAATTGGAAGGATGCCCTCCCGGTGGCCGGCCAAGAAGATGCCGCTGCGGTGGGGGAACCAGGTTTAGCGGGCAATAAGCAAGAGGGAAATACCATGGTTGCTGATGACCCAAATCCCAAAGAACGGGCTGGCTCGGAAACGCGGCACAGCACCGCGCTGTCGAAGTCAGGTAGCTCTGGTGCTGGAGAGCGTGCCTGGTACGCGATCCACACCTACTCCGGCTACGAAAATAAGGTCAAGAGCCATCTCGAAGCGCGCATTGCCTCGATGAACATGCGCGATAAGATCTTTCGGGTCGTCGTGCCAATGGAAGAAGAGGTCGAGATTAAGCAGGGGCAGAGGCGGACGGTACAGCGCAAGGTCTTCCCTGGCTATGTACTGGTCGAGATGATCTTGACCGAGGAGTCGTGGTATGTGGTGCGCAACACCCCGGGGGTCACCAGCTTTGTCGGGTCGGGGACGCGCCCGGTGCCTCTTCAGGAGCATGAGGTCAGGGCAATCCTGAAGCAGGTTTCTGAAGAAGCTGAGAAGCCGAAGACAAAGGTCAGCTTCACGAAAGGTCAGAGCGTGCGTGTCATCGACGGCCCCTTCACCGATTTCATTGGGACCGTCAGTGACATCAATATGGATCGCAACAAAGTCACGGTTCTCGTCTCCTTCTTTGGGAGGGAGACGCCGGTGGTCCTGGATTTTCTCCAGGTCGAGAAGATTTAACAACCAACAATGGAAGCGGGAGGTTAAGCGAAACCTCCCACTTTTTCATGCATGTGTGTATGCATGCAGGAAAGGCGACGCTCAGCGGGCTGCCCCGCCAGGCCAGCCAGGCGCCCCGGCCCCTGCCGGAACCGCTTCGGAGGCGCCTGCTGCCAGGCCCTGGCGTCGCCGCTCACTGCCAGCCAGCCTCTGCCACCAGTGAAGGGCCAGCCTCTTCTCTGGTGGCAGAAGCTGGCATGAGCACGAGCACGCACTCATTTTGCGATTGTCGCTTGTTGAGGGAGCTGGAGTTACAATGGCAAAACGTGTTAAGGCTGTGATCAGGCTAGAGTTGCCTGCCGGTGAGGCTAAGCCCGCGCCTCCGGTCGGTACGGTGCTTGGCTCACAGGGCATTAATATTGTGGCCTTCTGTAAGGAGTATAATGCCCGTACGGAAAGCCAGCGCGGGATGATCATCCCCGCCGAAGTCACGATCTACGAGGATCGCTCTTTTACGTTTGTTACGCGCACGCCCCCAACGGCCTTCTTGCTGAAGCAGGCAGCGGGAATCGAAAAAGGGTCTGGTACCCCTGGCAGAGCAAAGGTCGGGACGATCGACCGCGCCAAGCTGCGTGAGATTGCTCAGCTGAAGATGAAAGACCTCAATGTCTACGATATCGAGGCCGCTGAGCGTATCGTTGAGGGGACGGCCCGCAGTATGGGAATTACCATCGTCTGAGCAGGCGCGACTGCGCTCCGCTCCTCTCGCCAGAGGTCAGCTATCTGTCCCTGTCCCACCCAGCCCGGACCGGGCAAGAGATCCGATCTGCTCGCGGAGACCTTTACCAGTGCATGAGGCTCTGGCTGGAGCGGAGACGGCTCTGGTTGCTGACCTGATGGGCGCCAGGACAGGACGAGGACGAGGTCGCGGCGATCTGTTGAGAAGAAGTATCTGCCCGTCAGTCACTGCGGTCGATTACCACGAGGAGGGCTTTTTGTCATGCCGAAAAAACACGGAAAGAAATATCTTGAAGCTTTGAACTTGCTTGAGCCGGGAAAGCTCTACCAGCCCCAGGAAGCTATTCCCCTGCTCAAGAAGATGAGCTACGTCAAGTTTGATCCGACCCTTGAGGTTCATATGCGCCTCGGGGTTGACCCACGACACGCCGATCAGATGGTGCGCGGCGTGGCCTTGCTGCCAGCGGGTACCGGCAAGGATGTCAAGGTCCTGGTCTTTGCCCAGGGCGAGAAAGCTCGCGAAGCCGAGGCCGCTGGGGCTGACTTTGTCGGCCTCGATGACTTGATCAAGCAAATTGAAAATGACTGGCTGGGCTTCGATGTGGCGATCGCAACCCCGGATGTCATGCCGAGGATCGGTCGTCTCGGTAGAAAGCTCGGCCCGCGCGGCTTGATGCCCAATCCTAAAACAGGTACGGTCACGATGGATGTGGCCCGAGCCGTACGCGAAGCGAAGGCCGGGCGCGTGGAGTTCCGCGTTGATCGCACCGGGCTGCTGCATGTACCAGCGGGCAAGCTATCTTTTAGCGATGAGGCCCTGCTCTCCAATCTGGCTGCCATTCTCGATGCGGTGATGCGCGCCAAGCCAGCCAGCTCCAAGGGCGCCTACATTCGCAATATCGTGTTGGCTTCAACAATGTCGCCAGGTGTGCCGCTGGATCTGCAGTCGGCTCTTTCCTTGCGCGCCTAGCTTTGGCGGAGACTGGAGACGAGGCTGGCGGCTTGACGGCCTGCCCGTCTCTTGCCTATAATCTGAACAGCCTGTAACCTTTAACCTTTGCGACCGAAGACAGCAAGTATGCCCGGGGCATGTAAATGATACCGTCCGGTATCAGCTTGCCGAGGAGCACGCTCTGCTTCTTGCTTGCCGGCATATGGGTAGGCGATGCCTGAGCAAGGCAGAGCACAGAGGGAAGGATTGCAAGAAGGCGTAGTATGTTCTGTGCCGTGTTGGTTGCCTGCTGCTCTGCTGGCGACCAGGCCGCCTCTGCGCTCGTTGCACGCTGCTACGCATAGCTGTGATCCATCCACTGCCACTGCTTCCAACGGAAGCTTGCCTCCGGGCCTTCGGTCTTGCACTGAAGGCCCTTTTTCTTTGCGCTCCCTGGTGAGCCTGCCGGGGTGGCTGGTTGGTTGAGTGGTTGACGGACCGGACTGGCCAGCGACTGAGGCGGCGCTGATCCTCGGTCCTCACGTCGCGTCAATGACTTGCCGATCGAGGGGAACTGTTCCCGCCCCTGCGCGCCAGCTCTCGGGGCTGGCTCTGGCTCGGGGAGCAGGCGGGGCCACTTTTTCCCCGCTGACCTGACAGATCTCGGTGCATCCTTGCCCGTCAGCGAACCCATGTTGCCAGAGATTGCTCTTCTCATGCGCGTTGGGAGGCTCTCCCCGCTCGCTGAGGGGAGCAGAGCAGCTGGCGGCTTTCTCTTGTCAAGCAGATACCAACGGCAACAGAACACCAAAAGAAAGGAGGGGAGAGCGGAATGCCTACACCGGCGAAGGCGGCAAAGATCGAAGAACTGGCCGAGAAGCTGGCGCGCTCGCGGATCGCCATCCTGATTCAGACGCAGGGGCTTTCGGTCAAGGAAATGAACGACCTGCGCAGTAAGGTGCGCCCGATGAATGTCGAGGTGCAGGTGGCCAAAAATACCCTGCTGCGCCTGGCTGCCGAGCGCAACCAGATGGAAGGGGTAGACCCAAACATCTTTCACGGCCAGACAACCGTAGCCTTTGGCTACGATGATGAGGTGGCAACCGCCAAGGCGGTCACCGATTACTTGCAGAGCTCGAACGCGGTGGTCCTCAAGGCGGCCATCCTGGGAGGGCGCTCGCTGACACCAGATCGCGTCGAGACGCTCGCCAAGATCAGCGGCGGCAAGCCCTCAGCTCAGGCGCAGCTGGTCGGTGCCCTGCAAGGGCCGCTGTCTACAACCTATAGCCTGCTGGCTGCTCCTTTACGCAACCTCTGCTACGTTCTGCAGGCGCGGGTCGAGCAGCTACAGCAGCAGCAAACCGAGCATGCCTAGTTTCACCTGTATTAAGTGGTATCTAGTGTCTATCACGAAGCCATACGAATCGGAGGAGGTTGCTCCATGTCCATTGAGAGCATCATTGCAGAAATTGAAAAGCTGAACGTGCTGGATCTCGTTGAGCTGACCAAGCAGATTCAAGAGAAGTGGGGAGTTAGCGCGGCTCCTGTCGCGGTAGCGGCGGCTCCTGCGGCGGCTGCGCCGGCTGAGGCGGCTCCTGCGGCTCAGCAAGAGGAGAAGACCGATTTCGATGTCATCCTGAGCGAGGTTGGTGCCGAGAAGATCAAGGTCATCAAGGTGGTGCGCGAGCTGACCAACCTCGGCCTCAAGGAAGCCAAGGAGCTGGTCGAGGGCGCTCCCAAGCCGGTCAAGGAGGGCGTCTCTAAGGAGGAGGCCCAGCAGATCGCTGCCAAGCTGCAGGAAGTGGGCGCCAAGGTCACCATCAAGTAAGTAAGGCGTGCAGACAGAGAGGCAGGCTGGCGCTGGCGCCGCGCTGCGCCTCGCCAGCCTGCCAACAGAGGGAGCGCCTCACGGTGCGGCCCGTATCTATCATCTACGGCCTGCTGCTCCTGGGGGCGCCCCTCTCGCGGCTCTGACTGCTAGCGTTGCTGCGCTGCCCCATTGAACAAAAAGAGCCGTGACAACCTCAACTCGGCTCCCGGCCCGCAAGCCGAAGCTTTCGAGCGGCTCTTGTTCCCTCTACCATCCCGGAACAGCCTTCCCTGCCTGCGCAAGGGCCTGGCCAGCCAGAGCACTCCCCGCGGCAGCCGGCATCAGAGCCATCTAGACGCTGACAAACTAGCGTGATATAATGCATGGGTGTATCATCCAGGACTAGTCAGATTACTACTCAGGCTGAGAGGCGCTCGCCAGAGCATCCTTTCAAACCTGCTAGATGCTTGACTATCTCACCTGAGCCTGCTGAGGAGGTGAAACAGAGGGTGGCATTGACTCGCGAGGATAAAGCTGACATTATTGCTTCGTCGCGCATCCACGAGGCCGATACCGGCTCGCCCGAGGTCCAGGTCTCGCTGCTGACGACTCGTATCAATCAACTGACCGAGCATCTGAAGATCCATAAGCATGATTTTCATTCCCGTCGCGGCCTGATGATGCTGGTGGGTCAGCGGCGTCGCTTGCTTGCTTATCTCAGCCGCAAAAGCCCGGAGCGTTATCGGGCCCTGATTGCGAAGCTCGGCCTGCGCCACTAAGGCCCGAACAAAGGCGAGGCCTGGTTACCTCGCAAGCGATCGGTCGGCATGTCTCCTGGCTCCTCCTCCGCTCACTCGCCTCGCGGACGCTCCTCTCTGTCTAAGGGCAAGGGTGAGAGTGCCAGCAAAAGCAAGCAGGAAGAGAAGGAAAAGAGGAGGAGCGCTCTCTTGTAATGCTTGCCGACCGCTCGCTGTGCAGCTGCGAGTGTACGCTCCTGCAGCTCTCGTGGCGTCCTCCCTGGTCAGGACTCGGGCCTGAACAGGGCCGCTGGCTGAGGTTGTCAGCCAGTGACGCGCCCACCTCCCCAGGAAAGGCTGGTGCAGGTGTTTGCTTTGCTTTGCTTGGGCAGTTTGCCAACCTGGGCCTCAGCCAAAGAAAAAAGAGTGGCTTGTTTCTCTCTCTCTCCTGCATATGATGGGCCAGGCGTGCGTCGAAAATCATGGTGTGCATCTTGTTTGTCCGGGATCATGAGTGATCGTTTCTGTGGGTTATCCAGGAGCGAGACTGGAATCTGCGCACCGCCGGCCAGCTGAAGAGCAGTCGGCAGGCCTGAGAGAGCGGGAAGTATCGGATTGGTTTCGTCTCTCCTTGCCAGAGACGAAAGGAAAAGGCGGTAGAATCAGCTTTCCACCAGGCGCAGCGCCCTCCGCTTGCTATGGACCTGGTCAGGAGTAGAACGTCGGTAGCCTGCCAGTCAGAGAAATGCTGACAGGCCAGAGTGGTATAACTGGCGACAGAGAAAAGGCACGGTGAATCACTCATCTGTAGCTGCCCATCTTGAGCGGATGACCAACGGTCGAAGGGTCGATCGCGCGATCGGATTGGGTTTTCTCAGTAAGGGGCTGAAAGCAGCGCGGTTTCATTCCTTCTTCTTACTCGCTCGCTTGTTGTAGCGGTTCGGAAGGAAAACGGTCGGACAGACAGACAGTCAGTTAGTCACGAAAGAGCAGAGGCAGGGGATCTTATTCAGACAAGTTATCGTTGCGAGCAAGAGTAGAAGTAGTAGTAGTAGTCGTAGTAGTCGGTCAGTTATCTGTTGACAAGCACCCCGTTACGTCCCCGTGAAGCAAGGAGAGTTTCAGGTCTACGGTCCAGCCAAGGGGTGTATAGTAGTCGGAGGAACTATGATCCATCGTCAAGAAGCTGTCATTGGCGGTCGCGTCATGAGCATTGAAACCGGACGAGTAGCTGAGCAGGCCAATGGCGCAGTGTTGTTGCGCTATGGCGATACTGTGATCCTGGCGACCGCCGTAGCCAGTGAAGAGCCTCGTGAAGGCATTGATTTTTTTCCATTGACCGTCGACGTTGAAGAACGTATGTATGCCGCCGGTAAGATCCCCGGCGGGTTTATTAAGCGCGAGGGGCGGGCTTCCGAGCATGCCATTCTCGCCTGCCGCCTCGCTGACCGCCCTCTTCGCCCCCTCTTCCCGAAAGGGTACCGCAACGATGTACAGATTATTATCACTGTGCTCTCTGTAGACCAGGAGAATGATCCCGATGTGCTGGGGATCGTCGGGGCCTCGGCAGCCCTCTGTATCTCCGACATTCCGTTCGCTGGCCCGGTTGGCGCGGTGCGCGTGGGCTACATTGATAACGAGCTGGTGATCAATCCGCTGGAGTCCCAGATGGATCGTAGCCGCCTCGATCTGGTGGTGGCCGGCACAGCGGATGCGGTGATGATGGTCGAGGCTGGGGCCAAGGAGCTGCCCGAAGATATCATGTTGGAGGCAGTGATCCGGGGCCAGGAGGCGCTGCAGGATATTATTAAGATGCAAGAGAAGCTCATGCAGGTGGTGAACGTGGCCAAGCGGCCTTTCGAGACGCCCCCTGTCGATGAGGAGCTGCAGCGCCAGGTGGCTGAGTTCATCCTGCCGCGCCTGGAGCAGGCGGTGAACCATCCCGATAAGACGGCGCGTGCAGCGGCGCTGACCCTGGTCCAGAACGAGCTGGTGCAGACGCTCGGGGCGCAGTATCCCGACCGTTTGAAGGAGATTATGGCCTTCTATGAGAAGGAACTGAAGACCTATGTGCGCAACCAGATTCTGGATCATGGGATCAGGCCCGATGGGCGTGATCTGAAGACGATCCGCCCAATTACCTGCGAGGTCGGTCTGCTGCCGCGCACGCATGGCTCGGCCCTCTTTACGCGCGGTCAGACGCAGGTGCTGAGTGTGGTGACGCTTGGCTCGCCGGGCGAGGAGCAGATCCTTGACGGCCTGACCCCCAGTGAGAGCAAGCGCTTTATGCATCACTACAATTTCCCGCCCTTCTCGACCGGCGAAACCAGGCCGCTGCGCGGTCCAGGCCGCCGCGAGATTGGCCACGGCGCCCTGGCGGAGCGTGCCCTGCTGGCGGTGATCCCTTCGCAGGAAGAGTTCCCTTATACGATCCGAGCCGTCTCCGATGTGCTCTCCTCCAATGGTTCAACCTCAATGGGATCGGTCTGCGGAACAACGCTGGCGTTGATGGATGCCGGCGTCCCCATCCATGCGCCGGTGGCCGGGGTGGCAATGGGGCTGGTAACCGGTGAGGGCGAGCGCGCTGGCAAATGGGCTGTGCTGAGCGATATCCAGGGGATCGAGGATGCGCTGGGAGATATGGACTTCAAGGTCGCCGGCACCGCCGATGGCGTGACAGCCCTCCAGATGGATATCAAGGTCAAGGGCATCAGCTACGATATCATGGCCAAGGCCCTGGAGCAGGCGCGCGAGGGCCGCATGTATATCATGGAGAAGATGCTCGATGCCCTCGATGCTCCTCGCCCAGAGCTGTCGGTCTTCGCTCCGCGCATCCAGACTATGAAGATCAATCCTGATAAGATTGGCGCGGTGATCGGCCCCGGCGGTAAAAC
>NZ_BDGT01000094.1 GCF_001748285.1 Thermogemmatispora onikobensis
GCTCCAAGGCGCTGGGCGGCGAGCCGGCGTGAGCATCGAGCTGGGCAATACTGGCCTCCCGCCGCGAAAACGCCTGATAGATGACCGGGAGATAGCTAAGCACCAGCGCCAGGAAACCGAAGCCCGTACCAGCCTCGATGACTGTCACCAGGCGCGGCAGACCCGCTGCCGGCGCGATGTCGCCAAGCCCGAGCGTAAAGAAGGTGGTTCCGCTAAAGTAGAAAAGCGTGCTCAGCGAAACCTGCTGTTCGGGTGTATGCGCTGTCATGCCCAGGCTCCATTGCAGCAGCGCAAAGCCGCTGACTAAGCTGACAGCCCAGATCACCAGGAGGAATAAGAGCGACAGCGGCCCGTACAGGCTCAAATAATATTCGCGTCGCCCTCCATTGTGGATCAGCTGGGCGGGACCACGCCACAACCACCAGCTCACCCGAAAAATCAGGCGCGCCAGCCGAAAGCGGCGAGAGATGCGGCGAGGCAGAACCACAGTCTCGAAAGCGTCTTGCAAGATAACGAGTATCAGTGCAACACTGAGGAAACCAACCAACCAGGGCATAACACCCTTCCTCCTCTCGTGATAAGCAAGAGAACATGAACAATGCCTGCTCTCAAGTGAAGCAACCCAGCTGGTCAATCAGCAAGGCTGTTTCAGGCTAGCCCATGCCAGAGGGAGACGTCAATGCCCCCTGATGCAGCCGGCTCCATTGCCAGCGAGTGGGCAGAGCGCGGGCAACAGCAACCAACTGCCTGCCCGTGGGGCAGACAGGTGAGGGGCAGCTCGCCTGTATTCGAGGCGGCTCGCTGCCCACGGCGAACTCCATTGACAAAGTGCCCGTCTCTCCTGTAATCTGTCTGGAGAGATAAAAAGGGCCTCTCTTCTCTGGCCTGCGCTTCGGATCGGAACGGGGGAGCCAAAGAGCAGGAAGAGCTGTCTCTGCTCTGTCCGTCGATCATGGTTACAGGTCGGAAATCAGCGAGCTTCGCTGTCTCGTCCCGCCTCCGCCGGGCTCCTTCATGGCCCAGGGAGGGATGCAGGAAGAAGGCAGCCACTACTCTAACGGAAGATGAGGGCGCTGAACGCTTGAGGGTGCTGAAGGAAAGAAAGCCAGCAAGTACAAGATGGAACTGCTGACCGGTATAGTGCTTAGCGGAGCACATGGCATTTATGAGGTCTATACCGATCAGGGCAAGCTGCGCTGCACACTCCGTGGCAAGCTGAAGAAAGCCTTCGCCGAAGCGGCCCGGGGACGCCCCGTACGTGGGAAAGTTACTGGCCCCCTGGCCCGCCAGCAGCGCGCAGAGGCAGAGATCGCAACGCTGCCTTCGCGTCTGAGCGTCGGTGATCGTGTCAAGGTGCGGCGGCTTGATGCGGAGACGGGCCTGATTGAGGAAGTCCTGCCACGGCAGAGCGAGCTAGCACGGCGCGATGTCGGTTCGCGCGAGAGCAATCCGCGGGCGCAGACGCTGCTTGCTAATTTGGATCAGGTGGTGATCGTTTTTGCCACCACGCAGCCTGAGCCCCATTTTGGCATGCTTGACCGCTATCTGGCCATCTGCGAGCATGCCGAGCTGCGCCCGATCATCTGCATCAACAAGGTCGACCTGTCGCATGACAAGAGCGTCGAAGAGGCTGTCGCCCTTTATCAGCAGCTCGGCTATACGGTCCTGTGGACCAGCTGCGAAACTGGCCAGGGCATCGAGCAATTGCGCGAGCTCCTCAAGGACCACATCACCCTCTTCACTGGTCCTTCTGGCGTAGGCAAGTCTTCGCTCGTCAATGCACTGGAGCCGGGCATGGCCGTGCGCACCGGCATGGTTAGCTCCGCCACTGGCAAGGGGCGCCATACCACGACCAGCTCGCAGCTCTATCCGCTCTCTAGCGGTGGCTGGCTGGCCGACTCTGCCGGTATCCGGGCCCTTGCCGTCTGGAACATTCCAAAAGAGGAACTGGCGAGCTGCTTTGTCGAGTTCCGCCCCTACCTGGGTGAATGCTTCTACTCAGACTGCCTCCACGTTGATGAAGACAACTGCGCCATCCGGCAGGCAGTTAAAGATGGCCTCATCAACGAACGGCGCTATCAGAGCTACGTCCGCATGTTGAAGGAAGAAGAGCGTTAGAGCCTGCTCTCAGCTCCCTGAGTGAAAGGGGCGCAAGGGCCAGATCCCATGCCCGAAGAACGCAAGCTTGTCACGATACTCTTCGCCGATGTGACCGGCTCTACTGCTCTAGGCGATGAACTTGATCCTGAAGACTTGCGAACCTTGATGAGCCGCTACTACGCCCATGCCCGGCAGATCATTACGGCCCACGGCGGTACGCTAGAGAAGTTCATCGGCGATGCAGTAATGGCTGTCTTCGGCTTGCCGCGTGCTCATGGAGACGATGCCGAGCGCGCGCTGGCGGCGGCCCTGGCCCTGCGCCAGGCCGTGGAAAACGATCCCCTCTTTCCCCCGGCGTTTCGCTTGCGCATTGGCATCAGCAGCGGTGAGGTTGTCGCCACAGGCGATAGCAGCCAGGGCGATTTCTTAGTGACGGGCGACGCGGTCAATGTGGCCGCCCGCCTGCAGCAAGGCGCTGCGCCCGGCGAGATCCTGGTGAGCGAGCGCACCATGCAGGCAACCAGGTTTTCCTTCCTCTTCGCCTCAGTGCGCGAGCTGACCGTCAGAGGTAAGCCACAGCCGCTGCGCGTCTTCCCCCTGAAAGCTCCTCGCCCGCAGCGTCTGCTACAACTGCCGCCTTTTATTGGCCGACAGCGTGATCTGGAACAATTGCGGCTCTTGCTCGATCGCGCCTGTGAAGAGCAGCGACCGTATTACCTCTCCCTCATCGGCCCGGCGGGCGGTGGCAAGACGCGCCTGCTAGGAACCTTCCTGGACGCGCTGGCCTCCCATCCCGACCTGCGCGTTGTGCGCGTCTCTTGTCCGCCCTACGGCCAGCTCTCTGCCGTTCAGCCCCTGCGCGAACTGCTCAGCAGCCTGATCGCAGGACAGGGGGAGCCTGTGCCGGAAATCGAGCGAGCGAGGCTGCAACAGCTCTTTGATGAAAGTGGCTATGGTCAGGAGGAGGCGGCCCGCCTGGCCGGGCTGATCCTGCAGTCGCTCGGTCTCGTTCCAGGCAGCAACCTCCTCCCAGACAGTATCTTCAGCGTCTGGCGTCAGTTGCTGGAGTGTCTGGCCCGCCGTTCCCCTCTCCTGATTGGCATTGATGACCTGCAGTACGCCCCAGACAGCTTGCTTGACCTCATCGAGGCTCTGCTGGGCATCCGCGCCTCAGTGCCCCTGTTGCTTGTCCTGCTGAGCAGACCTGAATTGTTGGAGCGTCGTCGCACCTGGGGAGCAGGCCGTCAGAACTTTTTTTGTCTGAGTCTGCCACCCCTCACAGCCGGGCAGCTGCGCCAGTTGCTAGAGGGGAGTGCCCCAGCCCTGTCCATCGCTATGCGCGAAGCCATTGTTCAACGGGCTGAAGGCAATCCCTTCTTTGCCCTGGAGCTAGCGCGTGGGCGGCTAGAGCTGCAAGACCAGGGTCGCAACCTGATAGGGATCGCTCTGCCCGATACCGTGCATGCCAGCCTGCTGGCCCGCCTTGACCTGTTGCCGGCGCCGGCACGTCGTCTGCTGCAGATCGCTGCTGTGGTCGGACGCAGCGCTCCCCGGTCTCTGCTGCAGCCTATCTTTCTCCAGGAGCACAATCAGGCTCAGGCTGACAGGTCTGGCGAGCCTGCCGAACGCTTTACTGAGGCTCTCGATGATCTGCTGCTGCACGCACTGCTAGTGGCTGAGCCTGGCGGAACGCTGGCTTTCGCGCAGAACCTCGTGCGCGACGTCGCCTACGGGACACTGGCCCGTGGCGAACGCATCCGCCTGCACAGTCAAATAGCGGCCTGGCTGGAGCAAACAGCCCTGCTATCGGAGCAGGCTACCAGGGAGCTGAAAGCTTATCACTACCGTGAAGCTCTGCGTCTGGCTCGTCAGGGAGCCGTACGGCAAGAACTGCCATTTCCTCCGGCTGCGGCCCAGCAAGCCTTCGAGCAGGCCGGCCTCCTGGCTATCCAAAGCGCGGCCTTTACCGAAGCCAGGCACTGGCTGGAGCTGGCCATCGAGCTGGCCTCACCACTGGAGCAGGTGCGTCTCTATGAGCTGCTCGGCGACAGCTTCTATTGGGGGGATACACGGAGGAATGCCTATCGGCAAGCTCTCGCCTGCTGGCGCAATCTAGAGACTGCTGAACCACTCACCGGCGCTCGCCTGCTGCGCAAGATCATCGTTGGCGGCACCCGTTTCGCCCTGGTGCGCCCGCTCTCGCCGCAGGAAGTTGCCCGCCTGGCACAAGAGGCCCTCACCCTTGCTAAGCAAGCGGGAAGCGAAGAAGAAGTCTGGCGCCTGCGCGTTGCCATCTGCTTCACCGTCGTCCTCGATCTGCTCCAGTACCCTCTTGCTTCACTCGAGACCCAAGCGAGTCTGGAACAACTGATCGTCTCTTTCACAAACGTCTTCGCGCAAGCGAGTCCTGGCCCGGCTCAGACCAATGAGAGGCTGGAAGCGCTGTGCGACAGAGTGAACGAGGCCGTAGACTACTTCGGGCAGCGTGATGATCAGGCCGCTCTCAGCGAGGCGCTCGACGCCCTGGGGCTGCTGCACTGGTATCTGGGAAAAGAGGAAATAACACTCAGCGCGGCCCGACGCCGCTTAAGTCTCCCCGACCTGCCACCGGAGGAATATATTGATGCCATCAATGTAGCGGCCTATGCCAATCTTGTCTTCGGCAACTTCCAGGAGACAATCGAGCTTGGCAAAATGGCCTGCGCTCGTGCTCGCACGGACCTGCCTCTGCCGCTCCTCAGCAGAACGCTGCCCGCGCTTGCCATCGCAGCCTTTCTCGCTGGTCGCTGGGAGGAGATCGAGGCGCTGGCATCCTTGCTGCATGCTATTCGCGAAGAAGTAGCCCCTGATGAGGAGCGCCTTGCCCACCTGTCGGATGCATATTGTTCGCTCTTCCTGGTCGCTCAGGCTCATGAAGACCAGGCCCAATGCGCTGACCTGGCCACCCTCCTGCGCGCCTTGCTTCCCAGAGAGCAAGGCCTCGAAGCCGATCGTAGCTTTCAAGAAGCGCTTCTCCAGGATGACCCAGAGCTTATGCCTGTGGAAGGCTTCCGGCGTGATCAACTCCACCTGCTCTATCGCCTGAGATTCTGCAGCGAACACGGCCTGAGTGCCCCGCCAGCCCTGCTGAACTGTGCGGACCAGATTCTCAGAGAGCGCCAGGGCGCCATGCTGGCTCCCTACCTTGCTATCGCCCAGGCCCTGGCCATCAACGACCTGGAGGCTCTTGCCCGGGCCATTGATGCAGCTGAAGTGGCGGGACATCTCGTGCACGCCGCCCGCATGCGCCTCATCCTCGCTCAGCGCAGCGGCGACCGGCGACAGCTAGAGCGCGCCCGTCCCATCCTGGAGCGCCTGAGAGATCGACAGACCTTGCGGCGCCTGGCCGAGGTTGAGGCCAACCTCGGCGGTGCCCTATCCAGCTAGGCGCCGGACCGCTTCCTCCCTTACCCGTCGCCCAGGCAGGCCAGCAGTCCACGCAGCAGCTCCTCATCCTGCTCCTCCAGGACCGTGCGCGGATCGAGTAAGAGAGCATCGTGCAAGATACGTCCCACGATTGGCACCGGACGAGAGCGCAAGCGGCGTGCCAGCTCCTCCAGCGGGCAAGGTACCTGCCCCTCCTCGAGGGCCAGCAGCGCTGTGGGGAGCGTCTCCCCTGGCAGAGAGCCCCCGCCGACCGTAGACTCACCGGGGCGGACGCTTGCCGCAATCCCCTGCTCCCGCAAAGTCCGGGCCCAGCGCTCCGCGCGCTCCTGCAGACGTGAAAGAGGAAGCGCAATCATCCGCCAGACCGGAATCGCCTCCTCAGCCTCAGCGCGCTGATAATGGCGCAAGGTTGCCTCCAGGGCCGCCAGCGTCAGCTTATCCACCCGCAACGCTCGCATCAGCGGATGGCGAGCAATACGCTCCAGCAGAGAGGCGCGTCCCAAGATAATCCCCGCCTGGGGGCCGCCCAGTAACTTATCGCCCGAAAAACAGACCAGATCAACACCCGCCGCCAGACTCTCCTGCGGCATCGGCTCGTGGGCCAGCCCATAGCGCTCGCTTGGGATCAAGCAGCCGCTGCCCAGATCCTCCATGACCAGCAGCCCATGATTGTGGGCCAGTTGCACCAGCTCACCGACCGGGGTGGACTCCACAAAGCCCGTCAGGCGGAAATTGCTCGGATGGACCGCCAGCAGCAGGGCAGTGCGCTCCGAGATGGCCGCCGCATAATCGCTCAGGCGCGTCCGGTTGGTCGTGCCCACCTCCACCAGCAGGCAGCCGCTCTGACGCATCACGTCGGGGACGCGGAAACCACCGCCGATCTCCACTAACTGCCCGCGAGAAATAATCACCTCGCGGCCCGCCGCCAGCGTTGACAGCGCCAACAAGACCGCGGCAGCATTATTGTTCACCACCAGCGCCGCCTCAGCACCGGTCAGCTCACGCAGCAGAGCCGAGGCGTGCACAGAGCGAGAGCCACGCTCGCCGGCCTCCAGATTGTACTCCAGATTGGCATAGCCTTGGGCCACGGCCTGCAGCGCCTGGAGGGAGGAGGCGCTCAAAGGAGCGCGGCCCAGGTTCGTATTAATAATCACCCCGGTAGCATTAATCACCGGGCGAAGCGAAGGCTGGAGCGTCGCCGAGAGCCAGCGGCGAGCGGCAGAGAGCAGTTCGGAAGGTGAAGGGCAGGGAGCGCCCTGGCGGACTGCGACGCGGGCCTCCGCGACCACCTGGCGCAGAGCGCGTGTCGCCAAAGGGCGCCCGAACTCAGCGCTCAGCTGCACCCCCTCGGGTGACTGCAACAGAGCGCTAATCGAAGGAAGAAGACGCAACATCCGCAACATCGCAGCATTCTCAACAGAGAAGAAGACAGTCTATAGCAATCCAAGGCAGCGACTGACCAGGCGCACACCCGCGGTTGCGTCCTCAACATCAGTGCAAAGAATAATACATCGTAATGCCCAGGCTATTGGCGATCTTCCCCATAATTGCGTAGAGGTCTGCATCATGGAGCCGGCAGATCGCGTATTGGTCCGCGAGCAACGTGCGCAGGACGGGATAGAGAAGCTCCGTCTTCACCAGGCTATCGGTATCCAGAAGAGGATAATCGCGCTTCAAGAGCAGATGGTGATAGGGACGGAGCTTACCCCGATAGGACGTCAGTGCGACCACATTGACGGCGCCGGCGTGGCGGCAGAACGGTTCAGCGGAGACCACCAGGGCCGGATGCCAGTCCAGGATGCGCTTCTCCTCGATGCCGGGGGGAAGGGCGGGATAGCCGAAATTCACCCAGTATACCATGCCGAACTGCACAGGCGTATGATACGTCAATGCTTCAGGCGGCAACTCTGGTGGATGAGGCATAGCGTTTTATCCAGACACCCTACCTTGACACATCACGTGATAAATTGAGATGGTGCTCAGTAACGAGAATGATACCACAAAAAGGGCCAGCGTGCATCTGGCACAGGGTAGTTATGACCGTAACTGGTGAGCGGAGACAGCGGAGGCGCGGCTGGATGCATCACTGCTTTCGCGCTGGGCGTAGAAGCAAGCGCTGGTGAGGGGCCAAGAGCGCTCGACCAGGCTCAGGCGCTCCTCGCGTTCCTCCTCACTTTCCTCCAGGAGGGCCTGAGAGATCAGCTCCATCTCCTGCTGATACTGCTCAGCGAGCAAAGAAGAGCGCTTGAAGTCGCAATTCGTTGCCATAGAGAATACCTCGTTCCTTCTTCCTTCCTTCGTCCGTTTCCGTCCGCCTGACCAGAGAACAGCGCCCGGGGCCATCAGGCCCAGACCGAGCTGCTGCAGGCTGGCGCGAGGGTTACACCCGTGCTGGTGGGGAAGCGCATTTTCTTCGACGCAGGAAATTATACCAGCAAAACTGGCCTGCGACAATGACAGGCCCCCAGACTTTCCTAAACCGCTGTGCTCTTCACCAACCTTCCCAGAAAAGTGCTTGACATCATCTGCCCCGTCAGCTATAATGGACACGTCAGCCAAACAGCAAGGAGCTGGCAACAACTGAGGAACTTCGCGTGGGCAGTTTCCGGAGCGGTCAAACGGGGCTGACTGTAAATCAGCTGGGAAACCTACGGGGGTTCGAATCCCTCACTGCCCACCAGCGCAATAGCGGCATGCCTCGCTCAGAGCGTACGCTCAGATGAGGTGAGTGGACGAGCGAAGAGGCGGCTGCAGGTCAGCGGTGCGCCTGGGCGCGCGTGGAGAAGATGGGTGTGAGGCAAGGCGGTAGTCGAGGGATAGGATGAGATGCCCGCCGCCCGGTGTCAATGCGCTGATGATCTGTCTGGCCCGTGTGGCGCAGCGGTAGCGCACAGTCTTGGTAAGACTGTGGTCATGGGTTCGATTCCCATCACGGGCTCCCGTGGTTTCTGATGATGCCTTGCTGCTTTCTAAGGCATGCATCTTCACGAATATCCGCGCCGGATCTTTCTACGTTTCGCTGCCGTCTTCTGATACCGTCGCCGCTTCCCTCCTTCTTCGATGATTCTTTCCTCTCCCGGTGGCTTGTGTCAATAACCATCCTGAGAAGAGGCGAAGAATCCGAAAGGCGAGAGAAGTCAGGTTGGATGCCAGACCGGTCCGTTCGCTCGGTCACTCGCTCGTCAATCCGCCTGAAGAGAACCATACGAAGCGTTAGCAAAACGAGGGTGCCGCAACGAGGCGCAAGCCCTGCAGAAACTCAGGAGACGGCTGCTGTATGTCTAGCGCTGGTTGCTCTCTTGTTATCTCTTCATCATATTGCACTAGTACGGTCGAATTGTAGGAGGAGCCTTTGAGGTT
>NZ_BDGT01000095.1 GCF_001748285.1 Thermogemmatispora onikobensis
ATTGAAATTTGCCCCCCTCCAAACCAGCCCTCAAAATTGTTTTTGTCGGAACACCGCGTAAGCCCGCTGAGGGATTGAAATGTCGGAAGATCGCTCTAGCTCGCTTAGGGTCGGCATGGTCGGAACACCGCGTAAGCCCGCTGAGGGATTGAAAAGATGATCAAAGCAGCGTCCCCGCTGGCCAACCTGCTCCGTCGGAACACCGCGTAAGCCCGCTGAGGGATTGAAAAAGGGATTGGAACCGATGGGGGATTGAAAAAGGGATTGGAACCTGCAATCACGAGCTGGCCCTGGCCTGCGGAGGGCGAGGGCCAGGCCCCTACTCGTATTCAATCCCCATCTTCTGCATCATCTTGCGCTGGAAGGTGTTGAGCAAAGAGATGCTCTGCTGCTGCTCGTTGAGCCGCGCCTCCAGCACACTAAGCCGCTGCTCAAAGCCGGCCATCCGGTTCTCAAACGTATTCATGCGGATCTCCACCGCATTCAGCCGGTGCCCCTGATCCCGCACCTCGGCCACCAACTGCTGCAGCAGCCCGATGATATCCGTGAGCTGCCCGCTCACCTTCGCCTCAAAGGCGGCAAAGCGCTGCTCCAATGATCCGTTCTCCATCACGGTCTTCCTTTCTCCTGCTGGCCTCCTGCAGGCGCCATCTGTCAACCAGACCCCTACTCGTATTCAATCCCCATCTTCTGCATCATCTTGCGCTGGAAGGTGTTGAGCAAAGAGATGCTCTGCTGCTGCTCATTGAGCCGCGCCTCCACTGTCGTCACCCGGGCTTCCAGTGCCCCGAGCCGGTGCCCCTGATCCCGCACCTCGGCCACCAACTGCTGCAGCAGCCCGATGATATCCGTGAGCTGCCCGCTCACCTTCGCCTCAAAGGCGGCAAAGCGCTGCTCCAGTGATCCGTTCTCCATCAGGCTCTCCTCATACGAAGGTGCATGGCTGCGTCTGAATACCCTGGCCTTTACCATACCATCCCGAGCCACCGCCGTCAACCCTTCCCAAGGCAAGGTGCTCCCTCTTGCTGCCGCTGGTGCCGCTGTTGCCGTTCGCTTCGAGCATCCCGGCTCCCGGCTTCCCACGCAGCGATGCTCGAAGGGCCTCACAAGCCACCGCAGGACCACAGGGGCTGGCATCATGACCGCGCACAACTGGTCACTGCTGACCGCTTTTGTGGGATGCTCGAAACAGCTTGACGGACGCCGCTCCTGATGCTACCCTAGAGAGAAGACCATCGGAACGCTGCTCTTGCCCATTCAGGGATGAGGACCCAGGTGCCTGGCGATTGCTCCCTGGGGCAATCCTCATCGGAACGCTGCTCTTGCCCATTCAGGGATGAGGACACCCCCGTTAGGGGGGTGACAGGCAACCCAACCGTGTGATCGGAACGCTGCTCTTGCCCATTCAGGGATGAGGACAGAAACGAGGAGGGATGAGCAATTGCCTACCCAAGAAGAGCGGCTGTCAGCAGTCGAGCGCGCTCTCATGGATATCAACCACAATGAGACCATCCTGCTCGGCATGGCAGTGAAGCACGAAGAGCTACTACGGGAGATCCGCGCGACGCTGGCGCAGATCCTGGCTCGCCTCGATGCCCATGATAAGCAATTCGCCGCCATTGATAAGCGCTTCGACGACCATGATAAGCAATTCGCCGCCATTGATAAACGGTTCGACGACCATGATAAACGGTTCGACGACCATGATAAGCGCTTCGATCGACTCGAGGCTCTGCTGATGCAGGTGCTCGCTCGCCTGCCGGAGCCATAGCGGGCAGTGGAGCCTGTCCTGAAGGAGAAAGAAGATGCCTACCCCCGAGGAGCGCTTGAGCCTGCTGGAGCAGACGGTTGCTGAATATCGACCGGTCCTACGAGATGTCGTCTACGAACTCACCATTGTCAAAGGATTGGTGACGGACCAGGTCCGCAGCTCCGCCGCCGTGCAAGACCAGCTCCGCCAGATCGACCACCGCCTCGATCGCCTGGAGCAGCAGATGAGCCAGATCCTGACCCTCTTGCAGCCTCCTTCCTCCTAGCCTTCCCTCCTCTCACGCTCTCACGCAGCGATGCTCGAAGGGCCTCGCCAGCCACCGCAGGACCACAGGGGCTGGCATCAGGGCCGTGCACAATCGGTCACTGCTGACCGCTTTTGTGGGATGCTCGAAAAAGCTTGACGGACGCCGCTCCTGATGCTACCCTAGAAAAGGGGCTGTCGGAACACCGCGTAAGCCCGCTGAGGGATTGAAAATTCAAGCACCGTTCCAGCGCAATTGCGGACCCTGTCCGAGTCGGAACACCGCGTAAGCCCGCTGAGGGATTGAAAAAGGGATTGGAACCTGCAATCACGAGCTGGCCCTGGCCTGCGGAGGGCGAGGGCCAGGCCCCTACTCGTATTCAATCCCCATCTTCTGCATCATCTTGCGCTGGAAGGTGTTGAGCAAAGAGATGCTCTGCTGCTGCTCGTTGAGCCGCGCCTCCAGCACACTGAGCCGCTGCTCGAAGCCGGCCATCCGGTTCTCGAAGCCGGCCATCCGGTTCTCAAACGTATTCATACGGATCTCCACCGCGTTGAGGCGGTGGCCCTGATCCCGCACCTCGGCGACCAACTGCTGCAACAGGCCGATGATATCCGTGAGCTGCCCGCTCACCTTCGTCTCAAAGGCGGCAAAGCGCTGCTCCAGTGATCCGTTCTCCATCAGGCTCTCCTCATACGAAGGTGCATGGCTGCGTCTGAATACCCTGGCCTTTACCATACCATCCCGAGCCACCGCCGTCAACCCTTCCCAAGGCAAGGTGCTCCCTCTTGCTGCCGCTGGTGCCGCTGTTGCCGTTCGCTTCGAGCATCCCGGCACCCGGCTTCCCACGCAGCGATGCTCGAAGGGCTTCGTAAGCCACCGCAGGACCACAGGGGCTGGCATCATAGGCAGGCGTGCGCCGGCAGCAGGGTCGGAACGCCGCTCTTCCTGCACGCCGGCGCTCACCACTGCTTCTCTTAAGGTCGATTGACAAACGGAAATTTGAAGAGGAGAGCAGATCGAGGAGAGAGAGCGATTTCCTGAATCATAAGGATTGATTCATGATCTCGTATCTCTTCTCGCACACTTAGGATAGCGGTTGGGGAAGATTCAGGCAAAGAGAGCAAATCACGCTCTCCTTCGGTGGGGAGGCGCGCACAAACCTCCTCGGAACTGATCAACTCCTTGGAAAAACGGGGATCAGACCAGAGGGGATCGAATCTGGCATCTCTCTGCATTCGATCGAGATCCTCCTTGGAGAGAGGGAAAAGGTAATATCGATGGGTGAGCTGTATTGGCTTTTCTTTTCCCTCTACTATTTCTCCAGAGAGAAGCATCCGGTAGATTACCTCTCGTTGGTGATCTACTAACTTTGCAAGGTGGTCTGGAAGCAAGCGGGTTCGGATTGATCCGATATTCCGCACAAATCCCTCTCCCCCCCTGATACGGAGATGGGCTGGGGGGAGATATGATGTCATTTCCGTAGGAATGATTCGGACATAATAGCCAGTGCCTCTTTTCTCGATAAGCCCTTTGCCCTCGAGGAGGGCAAGAGCGTTCTTAATCGTGTTGAGAGATACTTCTCTTTTTTGGGCAAGCTCGCTTGCAGCGGGCAGACCTCCTTCCCATCCATATTTGCCGGCCAGAATTTCCTTCTCTATTTCCGTGGCGATGGCGAGGCGTTTCTCTATCATAGTTATCTCCTTTTCTAGAGGTCTCAGAGAATCATATCATCTGAGATTGATAAAAGGCAAGGGTTTCGGTCCAAGAGATGTAAAAATTTTTGTCCCAATCCTATTGACAAAAAATAAGACCTCATAGTATGATTATATCAATCACAGGCTGCCCTGAGGAAGAATCCTTGACAACCGAATACGGATCGTCCCCGGCCAGGGGCCGGCGTCCGCGGCCAGAGGGAAAGGGAGGAGGAGGCAGCCCGCGAGAGAGGCCGCTGCGGGCGGGCCGCTGCTCTCGCCCTCGATCTGCTGATCGAGAAGAGGGAGAGGGTGGCGCTGCAGCGGAGGCGTTCGGCCAGCAGTCCTGGCGTTCATTCCCCCAATCCATTCCTCTTATATTCCTCTCTTTTCCTTTAAAGGAGGGCTTATATGTCCGTCCCTTTGCTTATCCCTGCCCGCCGGCGGCAGGTGCGCCGGCGCACGCCCTACTACGATGAAATCGTCTCCCGCGCCCGCCGCACGCTCTGCGGGCGGGTCGTTGAAATCCCCGAGGATCTCTTGTTTCCCCATCGTCGACGCTTCCCGCCCGATCCGCGGCGGCCAGGGGCGCGCGGCGTGGTGGCCTGGGTCGACGAGAGCGGCAGCGTGTGCGTGCTCATCGATGGCGAGAATGGCGAGCGGCGGTATTTTGGCGTGACCATGCTGCTGGAGCGGGCGCGGATCGTCTCGTAGTGCGGTTTCCTCCCTTGCGGATCAGAAAGGAACTGGCCTTCGATCATGGGGCGATCGTTGAGACTGCGCTCAAGCTCCGTTCCTAAAAAAACGAACATCTTGTTGTGCATCTTGTAGCCGCATTGTAGCTCCTCTCTCAGGAGGTGCCGCATGCCTCCCTCGAGGACGTCATGCAACAGCTCGTGGGCCAAGACCTGGCCCGACAGGTGGAAGCGCGCCGGGCCAGGCGGGCCTAGACCCATCTGAGATGGATGGGACGCGCCGATGAGGTGGCAGCCAGCGGCGCGCCCCCATCCGCAGCAGGCCAGGCGCCGGGGGGGTCGTGCCACCCTGGCGACTGCTTTCCTCTCTCCAGTATATCCCCGGCTCTCTCAGGGCGCAACCCCCGGCGGGGAGCCGCCGCAGAGGAGGGAGCAGCGGTCGCAGGGAGGGCCGCCCCCTCGGCGCCTGGCTCCTTCAGAAAGGAGCCAGAGATGCCATCTCGATTGTCTTCTCATTCCTCCATGCAATGTGCGCAATGCGGCGCCGAGGAGCCGAACATGGCGATCTGCGACTTCTGCAGGCGGCCAGTCTGCTCCTGCTGCCGAGTGGAAGACTATGCCGGTAATGTCTCCGGTCTTCAAGAGCCGGAGACCCGGCATGCGATCTGCGTCCGGTATTGGACGCCGGCGCGCCAACGAGGGCGAGAGTGGCGCTCGCAGCAGCGCGAGAAAGGGGGCCGCTAATGGCATGGGGACCGATCTGGAAGCGGCAGGCCGAGGGCCAGCAGGGCCGCTGCGCAGAGCCGGGCTGCTCCCGCCGCCCGGAGCAGCGGCTCCGTTGTTGGCACTGTGGCAGGCGGTTCTGCCGGGCCCACGTCCTGGAGCAAGTGGATGAGGACCCGCCCCGGAAAGTGCTCTGCCTGAGCTGTGCGATGCAGGCCGGGTGGCTGTAGGAGGAAAGTCATGAGCATGCAGCGAGTGGACTTGATCGTTGCCTCCTTGGGGGAGCGAGAGCAACCAGTGATCTTGCTGCTCTCTCAGCGGGGCCGCTGGACGCTCCCTTCGGCTCTCTGCGGCCAGGGCTGCCAGACCTGGCGGCTGGCACTGGCCTTGCTGGGCCAACTCATCGGGCCATGTCCGGGGCAGCGAGTCTGGCTGTTGGGATTTTGGCCGCCTGTGGCGGCCTACCTGGCTTTGATCCCTGCGCGGGCGCAGGTGGTTGGAGGCCGCTGGTGGCCGGCCAAGGAGGCTGCGGCGCTGGTCTCTGCCAGCGAGGCGGCGCTCATTCGCCGTGCCGCGGCGTGGCTTGCCGATGGGGGAGCCAGCAGACGGGGCATTGCCTGAAGTCAGCCAGTTTCAATCCCTGAGCGGGCTTGAAAGGAGCACTCCCATGTTACCACATTCCCCGTTGCAAGACAAGCAGCCCCGCGGGCTGATGGCCCCATTCCCTGCCGCCATGCCGCTGCCGGCGCGCCCGAGTCTGGGAGAGCGCTTGCGGCGGCTGGGCGCGTGGCTGGTGGCGCTGACGTTGCCCGAGGTAGTGGGTGGTGTGCTGCTAGTGCGGGCGCTGCCGTGGGCGGCGGCGCGGCGGACGGATCTGGGCATAGCCCTGCTGGCAGCGGCGGCGCTGCAGCTCGTCCTGGGGCTGGCGCTGTGGCGGCGGGCAGCTCACTGGTGGGTGTTGTTCGGGTTCCTGCTGGCGGGCCTCATCTGGGCGCTGCTGCGCTAGCTCAGAGAGGACAAGCTGACGGAGCAGGCAAGTCAAGAAGACTGACTGGCAACGGGCTGGTTGCCGGCTGGCGGTGGTTCGGTCGGTTCGGTCCAGCGGGATCACCGCCAGCAGGGAGCCAGCCGGTCTGGTCTGGGTTGATGCAGCGGGCCGGGCCGGTCGTGCTCTCGACAGTTGGACTTGAGCAAGGAGGATGAAAGATGACTCAAACCAGTGCGCAGCGACGAATGGTCGCGCCGTCTCCCGAGGACATCGAGAAATTAACGCAGCTTCGGGAGATTGTTCGTCAGGAGGCAACAACAGCTTCGCCCTTCATGGCCAGTCTCTGGGAGACGCTGCATGCTCATGTCTCTCGCGCGCATCTGCGCGCCCAGCGGGCGCTGGCGCGCGCAGAGCGCTCAGCTGTGCTGCAGGCAGCCAAGGAGGCGCGCACGCAGCACAGCGTAGCCAAGGGAGCACAGGGGCAGGGGGAGGAAACGCAGGAGGAGAGCAATGGCTGAGGACCCCAAGACCAAGGCCGTGGGAGGCGAGACGCAGACTCGTGATCTCGTCGCTTTGGCGGTGCGGGCACTCCAGCGATGGAGCCTTGGCCCGGGGCCATCGCCGGAGTCCGAGGGTGCGCTGGAAGAGCCGTCTGTGCCGGCGGCACCAGATCCAGCGCAGTCAACCGTCATCTCTGCACAGGGAGAGGAGCAGGGGCGTGCTCTGCCCCTGCCCTCGACCCTGGAAGCGGTGGGGGAAAATGACCCGATAGCGCGCTACCGCAAGCAAATCGAGGAGTTTGATGCAGACAGGGAGGCCCCCATAGGGAAAGGCATCCGGTTGCTGTTGTTGACCACCGGCTACGTGGCTCCGGTCTGCTGTGCTGCATTGTTGGGATGGGAGTTTGGAGAGCTGTTCGGGAAAGGCGTTCTCTTTTTCAGCGCTGCGCTTCATGTCCTTTCCCTCTCTGCGGAGCTGATCATCGCAGGGCTGGCTCTGGCAACTGCCTGGAGTCTGAAGCGCTTGGGGTCGGACCGGCACATGCTGCCGCGAGCTGTCCTGTGCGGAGCGCTCTTCCTTGTGGCCTCGATTGGCTCTGCCACAGCCCTCTGGTGGGCGCTCTCCTCCTCCCCAATTCCCCCCATCGTGCTCGCCTTCCGGGTCATTGTTCCCGTGATCATTGAGGTGGGAGGAATGGCCATCGTAGCGACATTGGATTTCCAATCGCTGGAGGCATTTCTTGCTGCCTTACATCGGCGGGCGGAAGCAATCCAGCGGCTCAGCGAAGCGGAGCTCCGCCTGAAGGCGGCTGAGC
>NZ_BDGT01000096.1 GCF_001748285.1 Thermogemmatispora onikobensis
AGGTATACTCGGCCCGCCCATAGCATGAGGTTATCTTCGTGAAAACGGAAGTCCGTGCATGTCTCAGTCTCGCCTTGCGATTCAAACCGCTCTTGGGCTTCTCCGAGCAGGAGCAGTGCAGTTTCTTCGCGGCCCAGATAGGCCGAGGCTGTTGCTTGCAGACAGAGTACACTGCTTTGCATGACTGGCGGACAAGCGGCTAGCAACGGTGTGGCTGGCTCCAGATGGGCCAGCATAGAGGATACCTGGAGCCTATCATAGTAGAAGGCTAGACTCAAGTCGCGTAAGGCTGCTATCTGTGCCGGTGCATGTCCACTCAAGGCTGCCAGGTGTACCGCCTTTCGCGAGAAGAGCTGTTTGGCCCGAAGATCTCCCTGATGGTGGCTGGCGGCGATGCCCGCAATGCGGTTGGCTTCAGCGGCCAGACGAGCTGCCAGGGAATGCTGTGGCGTGCCAGGCTGGGCCAGGCGTTCTAGTAAGGGCAGATAGCGGGGAAGGATCTCTTGGACGATGCCAATGCCTTGGCTGTTGAGTAGTTGCCAGCAGGCGGTGTTTGCTGCCGCACAGAGGGGCAGCACCTCCTCTGCTGGTGGGAGACCGTTCCGAACTCCCGTCAGGGTGGTCAGTGGCAAAGCTGCCAGCGCGCCCAGCATCTGCCGGCGCGAGATGGTGTAATCGCGGTCATGCTCGTGTGGTGGCACAGCGGCAAGCTCCTCTTGGAGACGACGGCGCAGCTCAGCCCAGGCGGTTGGGTCTAGCCTGCCCTGGCTGCGCTCCTGGAAATGGATCAGCAGGGCTTCGACGCGCCGCAGTTGCCAGACAAACCACAGTGGGCTACCAACGGGCAAGGGCAGCGTCGTCAGGGCCGGATCAGGAGACGCTGCCAGCCCGAGGCTGCCAGGCTGGCGCCCGGGAGCAGCGGGGATGAGCAGGCCAGGCTGCGCTTCCTCTGTTGCATCTTCTGTCTGGGTCAAGCATACCATATCGGCAGGGGGCTTGACCAGCCGGAGCTGCTCCCAGGAGGGGAGGGTTTCGCCCTGCTGGGCAGCGAGGGCTTGCACCTCCTCGTAGCAGCGGCGGGCTTCCCGTTCCTGGCCGTGCTGCAGCAGCACGTGTAGCCACTCCCGCAGCGCCTCCTCATCGGCAGGATCGGCCTGAAGCAAGGCGCGGAAGTGCTCACTGGCCAGCCAGAGCCGTCCTTGCCGGGCGGAGATCTGGGCGAGCCAGCGGCGGCACTGGCGCAGCATGGCCTGACCGTGCAGGCGGGCCGCATGCACCCAGAGGCCGCCCTCCTCTTCCAGCAGCTCGCCGCGGGTCATATAGCCGAGGGCCTGCTCCAGGAGAGGAAGAGCTGCCTCGGTGGTGCGGCCTCGCTGCTCGGCGGCGGTCAGGAGGGCCTGAGAGGCGTCATAGTCAGTCCAGATGAGAGAAGGATCGGCCAGGGCATAGGAGGACTCGATGGTGAGGACGAGGTCCTTGCCGATGGCGCGGCGGAGCTGGTTGATGGCGTTGTAGAGGGTTTTGTCGAGAGAGAGGGCGTCGTCGGGGGAAGGCCAAAGATCGTCTTGGAGGGTGCAGCGGGAGAGGCGGCGAGAGGGGGAGAGTAAGAGGCGTTTGAAGACGGAGCGGGCGGGGCGGCCTTTGCCCCAGGCGTGCTTAGGGAGGGGGAGCCAGGAGAGGTCAGGGGAGCGTTGGAAGACGAGCAAGGGGCCGAAGAGGAAGACGCGAAGGCGGCAAGAGGGAGCAGGCTCCCAGGCAGGTGAGGGAGAGGCTGAGTGATCCGAGACCATCACAAACCTCCTCTAGAGAACGGACGAAGAGCGTCGGGACGCGAGCGGACGCTCGTGAGACGGATCGTAGGATAGGCGAAGAGAAGTATGGACATAAGATAAGGGAGGGGGAAGGGAGTTGTCAAGTGGAGAGGGAGAGAAGAGGTGGCAAGGGGAGAGAGAGGCAAGCGGTGTTTCTGGGGGGAAGGCGATGCGTTGGGAAGCACTCCCTTGCTTCGGTCAGATACCCACGTGCTGGAAAGCCTCCGCAAAGCGATATTGGTGTTCCACGCCGGCGCTTCTCCCTTTCTGATAGACATAGTCGGTATCTATCACATAGCAGAACAGGGCGTCTCGGGCTTAAGCTGGCGGGAGAGGGTTGAGGGGGAGGCCGAAGGCTCCTTCCTCCACCTTTCAAGCTTCTGGAACAGGATAGTCAAGGGAGGAAAGGAAGGCTCTCAGAATCTGTTCGAACTTTTTCCAGAGGATGGGAGAGGTGAGAAAAATCTGTATGAAGGGTAAAAGTCTGAGGTGGGGAGGCTTTTGGGTAGATAATGATAATTTTGTAGAAAGTATCTCAAAAGCATCGCCTTATTTAAGGCATAAAAAGCGGAGATTGCTGTTAACTTGGCAGAGGACATTGATATCTTCTAACAGCAATCTCCTGCGTGGCTGACGCCTGGCCTGAGTTCTCTCTCATGGAGAACAGTCCGGGCTGTATCCCGCCTGCTGGTGGGAAGCAAAGGGACCTCAAGAGCCAGTGAGGAATAGTCATCCTCCCTGCTAGAGGAGCACATCGGCCAATTCCAGCAGTCGCCTCTCATGTGGCCACAGTTGCCGTGCCTGTCGCCATGTATTGACTAGCTCCTGCTTGCGCTTTTGGCTAGGAAGCCTCTGGAGCCTGGTCGCCGTCTCCTGGACGGTGGCGTAGAAGCGTTCAAGGTCACCCTCGCCAAGTGCTGCTTGCGCGCGCAGGTGCCAAAGGACTAGTTGCAAACGATCGGGAATCTCATCGGCCTGATGAGAAGTCGTGAGAGGGGTCAGCGTCTGTTCAACCTGCCGATAGTGCTCTTGACACATCTGGCATCGGGCCAGGGTGAGACGAATCGAGGCGTCAAAGACGACTGGGAGCCAGCGGCTTTCATCCACCGCGAGGAAGGCAGGGAGGGACTCTTGTTCCTGTTCTTCTGGGCATAACTCTCGTGCCTGGCTCAATCGTTGGAGTGCCTCAGTTACTCGTCCTTGCACAGCCGCAGCCCGAGCCAGACCCAAAAGTGTTTTCGCCTGCAGTAGCGAGGGAACGGCCTCTGTGATCTGGCTGGCTGCTTCATAAGCGCGGACCATCTCACCCCACTGTCCCAGATGGAAGCTCGCGCTTGCTTGAAATGTTAGAGCCTTCACCTCCAGGGCAGGATTCCCTGCTAAGCGACTCAATATCACTGCTTCCTGACAAAGTTGCAAGCGGCGTTGCAATTGAAGACGATGGTGAGCCACCAGGCTGAGCTGTAACATCCCTTGCGTGGCGAGCGATGCCGCCTGACGCCGAAGAGGCGATGCGTCACCAGCCCAACTGCGCAATTGAGGCAGGAAGTTCCTCAGTGATTGCTCTACGGTATCGAGATCTCGTTGTTGGAGCAGGTGCCAGCAGGCTGTCACACTCGCTGCACATGCTAATAACAGCTCCTCGGAGGGCTGAAGACGCATGGAACGAAAGGCCGACTGCTGAGGTAGATCAAGCATGATCAGTGGCAGGCTGGCCAGCCCTAGCAAGACTTGACGACGCTCAAGCGCTGCTGGCTCTGTGGGTGGTTGTGCGCTTGGATTCGCCATAGTGATCAGCTCCCTATGAAAGAGCGCCTCGAATTCATGGAGTGCTCTCTGCCCTGCGAAGGACCGCCAGCAGAAGATGAAAGCTGTCAGCCGCAAGAGAGCAGTGTGGTCCCAGGTGACTGCCACATCTTGAGGATGGGAGAGCAGCTCGCCCACTCCTGACGCAGTGCTCAGGGTGTGTTTCTGCTGCTGTTCCCCCTGGGAGATGTTCTTTGTCTGGGTCAAGCATACCATATCGGCGGGGGGCTTGACCAGCCGGAGCTGCTCCCAGGAGGGGAGGGAGTCGCCTTGCTGGGCAGCGAGGGCTTGCACCTCCTCGTAGCAGCGGCGGGCTTCCCGCTCCTGGCCGTGCTGCAGCAGCACGTGTAGCCACTCCCGCAGCGCCTCCTCATCGGTAGGATCTGCCTGAAGCAAGGCGCGGAAGTGCTCACTGGCCAGCCAGAGCCGTCCTTGCCGGGCGGAGATCTGGGCGAGCCAGCGGCGGCACTGGCGCAGCATGGCCTGACCGTGCAGGCGGGCCGCATGCACCCAGAGGCCGCCCTCCTCTTCGAGCAGCTCGCCGCGAGTCAGATAGCCGAGGGCCTGCTCCAGGAGAGGAAGAGCCGCCTCGGTGGTGCGGCCTCGCTGCTCGGCGGCGGTCAGGAGGGCCTGAGAGGCGTCATAGTCAGTCCAGATGAGAGAAGGATCGGCCAGGGCATAGGAGGACTCGATGGTGAGGACGAGGTCCTTGCCGATGGCGCGGCGGAGCTGGTTGATGGCGTTGTAGAGGGTTTTGTCGAGAGAGAGGGCGTCGTTGGGGGAGGGCCAGAGATCGTCTTGGAGGGTACAGCGGGAGAGGCGGCGAGAGGGGGAGAGTAAGAGGCGTTTGAAGACGGAGCGGGCGGGGCGGCCTTTGCCCCAGGCGTGCTTAGGGAGGGGGAGCCAGGAGAGGTCAGGGGAGCGTTGGAAGACGAGCAAGGGGCCGAAGAGGAAGACGCGAAGGCGGCAAGAGGGAGCAGGCTCCCAGGCAGGTGAGGGAGAGGCTGAGTGATCCGAGACCATCGCAAACCTCCTCAGAGAACGGACGAAGAGCGTCGGGACGCGAGCGGACGCTCGTGAGACGGATCGTAGGATAGGCGAAGAGAAGTATGGACATACGATAAGGGAGGGGGAAGGGAGTTGTCAAGTGGAGAGGGAGAGAAGAGGTGGCAAGGGGAGAGAGAGGCAAGCGGTGTTTCTGGGGGGAAGGCGATGCGTTGGGGAGCACTCCCTTGCTTCGGTCAGATACCCACGTGCTGGAAAGCCTTCGCAAAGCGAGATGTGTGCTCTACGCAGGTGTTTCTCCCTTTCCGATAGACATAGTCAGTAGATCACATGACAGAAAAGGGAGCCTCCCTCGGGCTTAAGCGGGCGGGAGGAAGGTGGAGGTCGGGGCCGAAGGCTCCTTCCTCCACCTTCAAAGTTGCAGGCCGAGCCGAAACCCCTGGCGATGAGGGTCGTATGAGCGATCGATTCGAAACTCTCCGGAGCCAGCAACTAAATGCGGTCAGATTCTGACCGCATTACCATGAAAGTGTGCATGTTTTACTCTTTCTATGATGAAGATAAGGCTTATGCGCTCTCGAAACTCGCCCCTTGCGGCTTGCAAAAAACGAGTTTCGAGAAATATCGTAAGGCGATGTATTTTGAGAGGGGGAGGGAGAGAAAAACGAGCCTTTCAGATGCCAAAAACGGGGCCTCAATCGTTGTAGTCTATGGAAGAAGTATCCCGGGTTCGCTTTCGTTGGGCGCGGTTGCAGAGGGGACGATCCGCACGAGGATACTGAAAGGCGTCCAGAACGCAAGGAGAGGAGCGTACAGCGCACAGTTGCAGAGGGGACGATCCGCACGAGGATACTGAAAGTTCGATCCTGAATCTGGTAACACCAGTGTCGCCGCGTTGCAGAGGGGACGATCCGCACGAGGATACTGAAAGTTCTTTTTTCGATCACTGCCGCACAGGCACACAAACACTGTTGCAGAGGGGACGATCCGCACGAGGATACTGAAAGCAACTGCAACACCGGCTTTGACTAACACGTCTTGCCAGTTGCAGAGGGGACGATCCGCACGAGGATACTGAAAGGTTGTCGGTACGTTCGAGTGGCCTTGTTCAAGCTCATGTTGCAGAGGGGACGATCCGCACGAGGATACTGAAAGATGTAGCTCTTCCGTGGCGTAGATGCGCTCTGCCAAGTTGCAGAGGGGACGATCCGCACGAGGATACTGAAAGATTTCCTTGGACAGATGGGGCTATTGTGAGCTGAGCTGTTGCAGAGGGGACGATCCGCACGAGGATACTGAAAGAATCTGCTCGCAAGCCGCTTCCGCGTGCTCTGCACGAAGTTGCAGAGGGGACGATCCGCACGAGGATACTGAAAGGATGACGGCTCATCTAGCGGAAATCCGCTGTTAAAGTTGCAGAGGGGACGATCCGCACGAGGATACTGAAAGTTCTGTCAAACAGAACACGCGCTTTCTTGCTTTTTCTGGGTTGCAGAGGGGACGATCCGCACGAGGATACTGAAAGATGCTGGATCTTGAAATGCTACCGAAAATTGAAGAGCGTTGCAGAGGGGACGATCCGCACGAGGATACTGAAAGTCAGCAAAAGATTGACGAGTGGCGGGGCTTCCCCCTGGTTGCAGAGGGGACGATCCGCACGAGGATACTGAAAGACCTTAGCCGCCAAATAGCGGCCTGGGTCCCTTTGGGTTGCAGAGGGGACGATCCGCACGAGGATACTGAAAGTCGACGGTGGCAAAACGTGGCAGCCAGCCGCAATCAATGTTGCAGAGGGGACGATCCGCACGAGGATACTGAAAGACCGGCACCAAAGAAGCGTCTGGCGGTTTCTCGCGCGTTGCAGAGGGGACGATCCGCACGAGGATACTGAAAGTACCGGGCTACAGTGGGCTTGTGGCGCAGTTGTTTGGTTGCAGAGGGGACGATCCGCACGAGGATACTGAAAGACGGAAGCGCTCTGCAATGCGCTCAGCATAACAGTGGTTGCAGAGGGGACGATCCGCACGAGGATACTGAAAGGGTCCATCCGGGCAGGGTCAGATCTATCCGGCACAAAGTTGCAGAGGGGACGATCCGCACGAGGATACTGAAAGCGTCCTGCAGCAGCTCCCCCTGAGCCGCGCCGCCGCCGTTGCAGAGGGGACGATCCGCACGAGGATACTGAAAGGTTATCCTTTCTATTGTCAACGGATTTTTCTTTTTTA
>NZ_BDGT01000097.1 GCF_001748285.1 Thermogemmatispora onikobensis
GCGAACCATTTCATACGGGCAGAACAGGTTAATAGAGGGATAGAGGAAATAGTGGGCGCACCCATCCAGCCAGGCTGGCTCGTGCCGGCTCAGGGGGAGTCAGGGCGAGGTTCTGACCTGACTGACCTGTCGGTCAACTGGTCCACAGGCCAGTCAGCAGGCCGCAGAAGCCCCGACCACCCTGGTTGTTTATCCCCTTGCCAGTGAAGCTGGTCGACGAGCGTCTTTCTCTCGGTCGAACCAGCCTGGCAGGGCAGAGAGCCGGACCGAATACCATATCAGGAGCGTTCAGGAGCGTTATGGAATCAGATTCGTCTGGGCACTCAGGGCCAGGGTGAAGCGAGCCAGCAGGGTTGCCGTTGCCTCGACATCCTCCAGCGAAACGACCTCAGAGCCTGTATGGAGATAGCGGCAAGGAATATTGACCAGGCCGGTTGCCACCCCGCTGCGGCTCACCTGGAGCAGGTCCACATCGGTAGACGTTCGTCCTGGGGTAGGGTCAAGCTGGTAGCGTAGTCCGGCTTCACGAGCTGCCTGCAGCAGCAGCTCATAGACGCGCGGATTCACATGCGCTCCGATCGTCAACGCCGGGCCGGCTCCAAGCCGGATATCGCCGATCTCCTGCCTGGAGGTCTGGGGATGGTCGGCTGTTGGCATCACATCGACAACAATAGCCACCTCCGGTTGCACCTCATAGGCGCTGGTGCGCACGCCGCGAGAGCCGATCTCCTCCTGCACTGCAGAGACCACGTAGAGGGCGGCCTGCAACTGCTCGCGCTGGGCGGAGACCTGCCGCAGCGCTTCCAAAATCGCATAGAGGCCGGCCTTATCATCCAGGCCACGTGCCGTCACCAGCGGGCCGCGCAGGGGCTGAAGCCGGGCCGCGCGGGTGACCACTGTCCCCGGGGGAGCGATTTCTTCGGCTTCCTTCTTACTGCTCGCCCCGATATCGATCCAGAGCTGTTTCAGCGCAAGGGCCTTGCCGCGCTCCTCGTCGCCCTGAAGATGAATCGGCTTCACCCCGATTACACCGGGTACGGGTCCTGAAGCTGTATGAAGCAGCACCCGTTCGCCGGGGAGAGTAGCCGGATCGAAACCTCCAATGGGGGCGAAATACAGAAAGCCCTGCTCATCGATATAACGTATCATCAGGCCCAACTCATCGCAGTGGGCTGTCAGCATCAGGCGAGGATGTCCCTCGGGATGCAGGGCGGCGATCACATTTCCATGCACGTCCGTTGTCACCCTGTCGGCGTAGCGAGCGCACTCGCGGCGCACCACCTCCTGAACAGGCTGCTCAAAGCCCGAAGGACTCGGACGTTCAATCAGCTCTTCGAGCAGAGAGAGACGAGACTCTTCTCCCATGAAAGCGTACTCCACAGTAAGCAAAGATCAAAGAGAAAGCAAAAGAAGAGACCACCTGCAACAAAACAGAATGAAAGCGCCTGGCGCTTTACAGCTACCAGGCGCCTGGGCCTTGGGCGAAGCGAATCAGCCGCGCTACAGGGGCGCGGAGCAGCGGCGAGAGGGCTGTGCTCAGCAACACGAGCCTTCCTGACCTTTCTTTGCTGGCCTCAGCGCACGAACTGCTTGAGCACCTCTTCCACCTCGGGGTGGGAACGATTGAGGCGGAGATCCTCGGCCCCGCTCGCATCGGTCTGGACCAGCAAGATCCCTCGCTGGATGCAAGCATGGAGCAACTCGCGCGCCGATTCGCGTGTCAAACGACCGCGAAAGCGATTCTTGGGATTCAGCGGATCGCCGATGAAATTCGCCACGCCCATGACTGTACGCCAGGACCAGTTGCGGTCGATGTAGTCCAGGAACTGCAAGAACTGCGGGTCCAGCACATCGATCGGCGGCTGCGGGTTGACTGCCGGCATATGGGGATTAGTACCCGGGTGGACGGCAGGCATATGGCCCGTACTGCCCGACGAGACGGCGGGGACATAGCCACTGCCAGTATTCGTCGACGAGGCCGAGGCGATGCCGGGGACCAGAGGAACGAACTGGTTGGCGCTGCTAATCAGATCCCGGCTGACGGTTCCCGGTATCCCAACAACAATCACCGTTTTATTCAGACGTAACTTCAGGCGAGCGCAGATGCGGGTAAAATCCTTATCGCCCGTCATCAAGACAAAGGTAGAGATCGAGGGGCGGTCGAAGACCGTCTCGATGATATCCATCAGCATATTCAGATCGACAGTGCTCTGAACGATCGTACTTTGCACGATCGCATTGGTACCAGGCCCAATGGCAGGCAAGTGGCCAGTACCGCCGCTATGCTGCTGCTGCTGCTGATGGGAATATCCCAGAGGACCAGACCCAGAGCCGCCATGATGGTGGGAGAGGGGACCACTGGGGGGCTGGCCGTGGGGGGAACTATAGGGGAGGCTCTGGCGAGGGACCGGTTGATAAGCGGTGTCCTCCTCACCGGAAGAGCGCATCTCCGTATCCTGGCGCGGCCCTTGATCCTGTTGTTGATAGCCGGACCAGCCGTTCTCTTGGTGGGGCTGGACTGCGGGGAAGGGACCCGTATAGCCACTATGAGTGGCCCCTCCCGCAGGCCACTGACGCTGATACGGACCTTCAGAAGCGTAGCCTGGCACTCCGAGCGCGCCTGTTGAGGGATTCCCTGGAGGATAGTGAATCGTCCCGATGCGGATGCGGTCGCGCTGCTTGGCCGGGCAATCCACGCGGTCAATCATTGCCGCTGTCAGGCTGCCCTTGAACAATTCCGGCTGACGCGACCAGTCCGCATAAGCGCGGGCCACCATGACAGTTCCATAACGGCGGGCGACGGCGATCAGCTCCTGCGGATCAGGCTCTCGCCGCTGGATATTCAGCATACTGTAGCGAATGTTCTCAAAGTCAATGAATAAAGCGATCTCTTCTGGCACAATCTTCTCCTCTCATGGGGAGAAACCGCGCAGACCAGGATTGCTGATTGTTCAGGTGCTCGGATTGCCTGCTATGCAATCCTACAACTATGAGCATATCATACTTTATTGGCGAAGTCGAGTGGTCTGCGCTTTACTTTTCAGAACTACTTATGATATAGTCTCTCATTAAGATAGCTACCGGGCTGCTTATCAGAAGGTGAAGAGCAAATACTAAGGCATCGTTGGCATGTGATCACCTCGATCTGATCGACCTGCGCTGGTCGGGAATGTTCTCGCTTCTGTTCTGCTGGCTCCTTCCCGGCTGATCCTCTCTCCGCCAGGGTGCCACGAGCCAATCCAGCCGATCGAACGAGTGAGCAAGGGCGGGGACGCTGAGAGAGCGGCTGGCTCCCGATCAACAAGCCCCTACCCTACTACCTGTGAGCGAGCGACAGTTGCCTGAAGAGGCTAACCCGACGGAGTGATCAGCGGCTGGAGCGGGCAGAACAGGCTGCTCTTCCTGAAGCCTGATCGCGGCGGGAGAGGCATTGCCAGCACCGCCAGCCGGGCTTTCTCTCTTCCTCCCTCCTCAACATAGGAGGGCAGCGAGCGAGCGAGCGCCGCCGGCTTCTCCTTCCTTCTGCTGCTGGACCCTGGCCTGGTAAGGCATTGCCCGAACTGCTGGCAGGGAGCGGGCACTGACCATCAACACAAGCAGCCGAGAGAGAGACCAGGCGGAACAGGTACCGGAAGCGCTGGCTCACACTAAGCCTACGATCGAGATCATCTCTCGGTTGTAAACAGGGGAGGGGCCGAGCTGATCACGGCCTTTCTCCTGTCGATCAGCTTTCTCTCCTGGTGGAGTTGGCTGGTGCAGAGTCCAGGTGGCAGCCAGGCGATTTTTCCAGGCCAGGCATCTCTGGCAGAGCATGAACGTCTCCAGCTCGACGGGCCTTAAGCTCTCTGCCAATCCAGACGGACAGGCTAGCCGGAGCAGGCCCAGGCATAGGAATCGCTAACAACGAGCGCTACTCGCCAGCACCGGCAGCCGGAGAGCGTCCTTGATACACAAGAACCGGGGAAACTCCCCCGGTTCCTCCGGTGAACGCTATTGAGATGCTAGCGAGAAATACCAACCAACTCGCGGTCGTGTTCTGTCAAGAAGCGGCGCAACAGCCCCTCCACCTCTGCTGTTTGCGGCAGCTCCCGCCCATTCTCTTGCTCTTCTACGCGCGTTAGCAGTTCGTAGAGGCCGGGGATATCGTAACGTAGCTGGACCTGGAGCTGGCCGTTGCTATTATAGCCCTCGACGAAGAGGCCATCCTCCTCCTCGCGGAGAGCGATGCTTTTCACTCCGAGCTGATCCAGCACCTGGCCTACGGCGTAGAGGATACGCGCGTAGCTGAAAGTGGTCGGCATTGATCCCTCCCTAAGATAGTGGCAATATGGGAAACCTGTAGCGCACAGAATGACGGCGCTGTCACCGTATACATCAAGACAGGTCAGAAAGTTTCTCCACTGCTCTTGGTTAGTCTATCATATCGTTGCAACGGACGTCAAGGTAGTGAGCGGAGAGGCGCCCGGCTCCCTGGCTGCCTGGTGGTGAGCAAGGGAGGGGACGGGAGCCGGGCTGGCCTCCTCTGGCCATGAAGTGGCCAGGGAGGGAGAGTTAACGACGGCCAAGCGAGCCATTGGCGACTTCGCGTGTGGCCCAAACGCCAGTATCGCTGACTGAATTTTTGTGATGGTTAACCTGTCCAGCAGCGTGTCCGCCATTGGCATTGAGGATCTCCAGGGCCTTCAGGCGCCAGAAGCGGGCGCTGGCGGGACGTTTCAGTGCCAGGTACTGGGCCAGGGCTTCATCGGTGATAGAGGGGTTCGATTTCAAGACCTCGATGGTCATCTGCAGCTTATCGGGGTTACCCTCAGCGGAGGTGGCCAACATCGCCGGGTTTGTATTCTGCTCACCGTTGGGACCTTCGTTGCCCACCGCTACGATCTGACCGGTGATCGGGCGCGCGAGATCCTGGCTGCTTTCGTGCGCCGTCCCATTGCCAGCAGCGCTGGCAACCGGGGCCACCTCGGTCGTGCGCTCCTGATTGATAATCGGCAGGAGGCTGGCGGGGTTCAGCCGCGAGCCGGTCGTCAGAGCGCGGCGCAGGGTCGACATGGGGAGTTGGACCTGTTTGGCAAGCTCGGAGAGCGCCGTCAGCTGCTGCTGCCGCGCTTTCTTCTCCTCCGCCTCCGTCTCGCTAATGGTCTCTGCCATCATGGTATAGACGATGCCCAGCAGCGGGAAGGCACTGGCCATGAAGGGGAAAATGTTGGTCAGCCAGGGCGCCGCGTGCTCCGCCGCACTCAGCATCTGCGGGCTGTGAAACTGCTTGGCATAGGCCCAGTTCACCGCCCACGAGAAACCTGTACAAATAATAATGAGAAGCCAGTGCTGCCAGACCGCCTTCGGGGTCCGATAGCGCCGATAACGCTGAAAGGCCGTCCAGGACAGCAGGTAAATGGTAACGTCAATGCTGATCGCTATCGCATAACTTACACCCCACCACCAGATCCCCTCTGGACCCGATGATGGCTCAAACGATGCAAAAAAGTAAGCAACATGTGGAATAGAGGCCGCCAGGAAGACGGCGAATGCTATCCAGAAAAAATATTTCATCAAAGAGACTCCCCTTCCGCAATGATATGGTGACCCCTCGTACTATCACGTAGCAAAGCGTACGTCAGCACAAAGAAATCCGTCAATCCTCTCTGGGAGATTCTGGCTAATTTTCATCTCTTCCCCGAAGGGCAAAAGCTGAGGTATTGACAAATCCCCCCCTCCTGTGCGATAGTATGCAAGCACCACGCCACAGCCCAGTTGCAATAACCCGGGCCGGCGACGACTGAGGAGGAGCAGGGACCAGCGAGGGAATCGTGAGGAATCGTCCGGCATGCGGACGGATGCACAATTAGCCCCTCCGCTTCCGGTGACCCAGTTAGCTAATCCGGTCCCAGTACCCTCTTGACAAGCGACGCCAGGTGTGGAATACTAAAAGACGCCGCAAGCAATGCGGCCCAGCCCCACGGTTCCAGTGGCTCTGCCAGGGAACACGATAAGTGGCTGGCTGGCTGGTTGGTAGCGGATACTCTCCTGACAGCAGATGGCAGAAGAGTCAGAGTGTCCGCTAAGGTGCGCAGCCGTCTTCTCCTGATCAGCCCTCTCTCCTTCCTGAACAGGGAGAAGAAAAATCACCGGCCTGTAATGGATGGATCGATGGCTGCAGCGCTGCGTGAAGCACTACGCTGATGATGTACCTTGACAATTGAATCGCGAGTGATACTTGCTTCAATTTTGCTGAGAGCCTGAAAAGCAGACAGCAGTCTGCAGGCCGAGTGCAACGCGACAGAGCTAACAAAGAACGTTGTGCTTCGGTGTCATAGGATGGCGCACAAGCGAGAAGCGTACGCGGGGGATGCCTAGGCGCTGAAGGCCGAAGAAGGACGCGGCGAGCGGCGAAACGTTCAGGGGGAGCTGCTGGCAAGCGATGAACCCTGAGTCTCCGAATGGGGCAACCCCTCCGGCGTGATGGCCGGAGATCGGCGGTCGCGCTGACCGCACGAGGGGCAGCGGGTGAACTGAAACATCTTAGTAGCCCGACGAAGAGAAATCAACCGAGATTCCCTCAGTAGTGGCGAGCGAACGGGGAAGAGCCTAAACCGTCACGCGGCCTGGCAACAGGTCCGAGACGGGGTTGTAGGGCCGACGTGGGGCCTGGCCCGAGCGCTGCGGCGCTGGACCCGAAGTAGCTGGAACGCTACACCAGAGCGGGTGAGAGTCCCGTAGGGGC
>NZ_BDGT01000098.1 GCF_001748285.1 Thermogemmatispora onikobensis
GGTCGGAGGGCAGCCGGGGATAAAGACATCAACTGGCAGCACTTCCGCCAGCCCACCGTGGGCGAAAGCGCTTGGCCCCATCATGCCTCCGCTGCACGCGCAAGCTCCCACTGCCACCACTAAACGCGGATCAGGCATTGCCTCATAGGTCCGCAGCAGCGGCTCTTTCATCGCGTGGGTCACCGGCCCGGTCACAAGCAGCAGATCAGCATGGCGCGGCGAGGGGGTAAAGAAGATCCCCAGGCGCTGGATATCATAATAGGGATTCGTGAGCATTTTGATCTCAGACTCACAGGCATTGCACGAGCCAGCGTCCACGTGTCGGATATGAAGCGAGCCCCCGAACAAACGTTGTATACGTTTTTTGAGCTGCTCAGCAGCGTTTTCAGTTGCCACATCAGCAGGCATCGCCGTCATTCTGCTCCTTTCCATCCAGATATTCCTGTTCTCTATATGGAGAAAAGCGCACAACCTGGCGCAGGTCCTCACGTCCTGTCACAGCCAATTCATAGTCGGGTGTCATGCGTAGGGCCTCTGTCGGGCAGGCCTGCGCGCAGAGACCGCACATAATACAGCGGGCGTAGTCCAGCGTCACCTCCTGCCGCACGCCCGAGGTATCCTCTTCCATCTGCCAGCACTGCTGATCACCGTCCCCGGTCTCTGCTGAAGAGAGCAGACGGGTGCTCAGGCTCAGTGCTGCGGGCAGACAGAGCTGCACACAGGCTGTGCAACCCTGGTCCGCTTGGCACCGGCTGGCGTCGAGGATAGGCCGACCGCGGAACGTTGCAGGCATTGGTTCAGGGCGGGCAGGATAGCGTGTGGTAAGCACGCCGGTACGCAGCCCTTTGCGCACCCAGGAAAAGAACATGATATTTTCCTCCTCTGTCCTCGGAGAACAGCCTCAGATCATCGCCGAATGCCTTTGCTGCTCAGCGTTCCTTATCCCTGCCTGGACGAATCGTCTCACCCTTCGTCCCCTCAGCTATTAGCGCCTGCGATCGAAAGGCCGAAGCTCTGCTCAATGACCGGAAAATCCGTCAAGATATTGTGACCGGGAATGGCAATAGGGAAAGCCTGCCAATTAGCGAAGGAGGCTGGGCGTACACGATAGCGACGCAAGGTAGCATCTTCCCCAACCAGGAGCCAGTGGACCGCCTCACCATGAGGGGTCTCTGCCCATCCCAGTGCAGAGCCCCCTGGTGGCAAGGGGGGCATTGGCACCCGCACCTCACCCAGTGGAAGCCGCTTCAGGGCCTGTTCGATGATGAAAAGCGACTGCCTCGCCTCTTCCAGACGGATCTGCGAGCGGGCAAAGGCATCACCTTTTTGGAGAACGGGCACCTCGAACTGTACTTCCCCATAGGCAGCATAGGGATGGTCGCGTCGCAGGTCTCGATCAATACCGGAGGCGCGTCCGATTGGGCCGACGACGCTGTAAGCCCGGGCCTCGTCTGGGGGCAAAATGCCAGTTTCTTCCAGGCGGTCGTTATGCGAGGAAGAGTTGAGTAGCAAGGAGTGTAGCTCTTCCAGAGCCCCTCTGCATTCACGGCTCAGGGCTTCAATCGCCGCGATGTCTGCCTTTGCCAGGTCACGGCTCAGACCACCAGGGACATTCATGCCAAAGAGATAGCGATGCCCACTGATTGCGGCATTGAGGCGCAGTACGCGCTCTTTCAGAATATCAAACTGGGCCTGAGCAACGACCAGACCAGTAGCCTGACAGAGGTCAGCCTGGTAGCCCAGATGATTAAAGAGCCGCTCCAGCTCCCCCAGGATGGTACGCAGAAAGCGTGCGCGTAGTGGGACCTGTACTCCAGCCAGGCGCTCCAGTGCCTGACACAGGGCCAGCGAGTGAGAGAAGGCACTGGTGCCGGTGATACGCTCGGCCACCAGCGGCAACAACTCCGGCGACAGTCCCTCGGCTCGCTTCTCGAGGCCCCGATGCTTGTAAAACAACTGCAGGTGGACATCGACCAGCTCCTCACCTACCGTACGTAGCCGAAAATGGCCCGACTCCACTACCCCGGAACGCACCGGCCCTAGAGGATAATCGACCACCCCAGGAGGAGCTTCTTCCAGCTCTACAGCGCCTGCTTCATCTGCCGCCGTCGGCTGTGCCTGCGACCAGGAGAAGTCCGCACGCTGCGTCCAAAGCCTCTCTGGCCAGCTTGCAGGAAGCCGTAGGCGTTGCAGGAAAGGATGCCCGCGCGGTAAGGCTCCCGTTTCTTCCCAGACTACACGTTCATACCAGTCCGTCGCGGGCAAGCGATCGACAAGACTAGGGAAAGCTGCTCCCTCCTGCGCAAGCTCAGTAAGCAAATGGAGCCAGGCCTGCGCTTCATCAAGCGCAAAAAGGAGATGGAGCTGAAGTGTCCCCGTTGATGGATAGCCAGCGACAGCGAACAGATCAACGAAACGGGCTTGCGACTCCCGTTGAAGAGCCTCTATCGCCGCTGTCAGTGCTTCGACTGGAAGCACCAGCACAATCTCCTCACTCTCCTCTGAAACAGAGCGGATGACCCCCCCACAGGTCATAGCAAGATGGGTTGCAAGGATCTGGAGCTCGCTCATTGTCCAGCGCCTCCCAGCACAGTACTAGCCTGATGAAGTAGCGTACTCAGCGGAGCAGGAATCCAGATCCCCAGGCAGAGGACAACGAGCATGCTGAGCGCCATAGCCAGCACGCTCAGATAGCTGAATTCGCCCGGCTTGCTCGTCTCCGGCGGCTTCCCGAAAAGCATATGGCTGAGCTTAAAGAGCATCCCCATAAAGATGAGTGCGATCATGACGAGAACGGCAGCTGCCACCAGCGCAAAGCCCTGGCGAAAACCCGCACTGAGGATCGTCATTTCACTCATGAAGAGGCCAAAGGGCGGTGATCCAGTGAGCGCCAGCCCTCCTGCCAGCAGCATCCCTCCACTGATTGGCAACAGCCTGATTACACCAGCAACACGACTGATTTCCTTCGTTTCATACTTCAGTAAGATCTGCCCAGCAGCAAAGAACATCAGCGATTTAGTGAGAGCATGATTGAGAATCTGGAGCAGGGACCCATAGAGACCCATTGCTCCCCCAAAGGCAAGGCCGAGGGCAATGATCCCCATGTGCTCTATGCTCGAATAAGCGAGCAGACGCTTGTAGTCGCGCTGACGGGAAATGAGCAGGGTCGCAACGACCAGCGAAAGCAGGCCGAAGGTCAGCAGAAGCTCCGTTGGATAGGCTCGGCCCAACGATGGGACGGCCAGGGCGTAGAAGCGCAAAATGCCATAGAGCGCACAGTTCAGCAGGACCCCGGAGAGTAAGGCGCTGATCGGACTGGGAGCCTCGCTATGGGCATCGGGCAGCCAGGTATGCATCGGAGCCAGACCCGCCTTGGTTCCATAGCCTGCGATGATAAAGAGCAAAGCCAGACGCATCACTCCTGCATTCAGGTGCGTTGCTACCGGAGCCAGAACCGACCAGTTGAGATCGTAGCTTGGCCCCAGCACCTGCACTGCCGAGTAGTAGGCCAGGATGGTGCCAAAGAGGGCCAGGGCAATGCCCACAGAGCCGATAATCACATACTTCCAGGCGGCCTCTAGAGCCTCACGAGTCCCGTAAAAGCTTACCAGGAAGAGTGAAGCCAGGGTTGTTCCCTCAATGGCGATCCAGAGAACGCCCAGACTGTTGCTGAGAGGAACCACCAGCATGCTGAAGACGAACAGATTGAAGAGCACGTAGTAGCGGCGCAGGCGATGCAGACCTTCTCCCTCGGTGACATCCTGTTCTCGCATATCTTCACGCAAGTACCCGATAGAGTACAGAGCTGTTGTAAAGCTCACCAGGGCAATCACGAGTACCGTGAAGATGCTGAGCGCATCAGCATAGAGCCAGTCTCCCAGAGCGCTGAGTACGCCTCTTTGAAGCAGCTGATGGGCAGCCAGCAAGACCAGGACCAGCATGGCACCCGTGCTGGTTACGGTTAGCAATTCGAGCCCCAGGCGGCGCCGGATGAAGAGGCAGAGACCGCTGGCAACAACTGGAAGGCAGAGAATCAGACTTAAGAGCATAGCAATTACCCCCGCAAGCGCCGCAGGTCAGCCGTGTCGGCGCTCACCAGCACACGCTGGATCAGTGTGACCAACAGGCCCATGACTATGACCGCAATCAGAATATCGAAGAGAATACCAAATTCCACGATCAGGGGCATTCCGTAGGCGATGGCGATGGCACCTGCAAAGAGTCCATTCTCGATGGTGAGCAACCCGACTACCTGCATGACCACATGGCGACGGCTGGCCAGTAAGAACAGCCCCATCAGCACCAAAGCAATGGAGATCGCCAGTGGAGGCTTGTCCGGCACAACGCCACGAGCTACCACCGCCGGCGATACGAAGAAGGCCAGGACTGTGAGCAAGACACAGATGAGTAATGAGCTGGGAACGTTGATATAGGGGCGCACTTCCCGTTGAATATGCAAACGCCTTGTAATCCGCTGGAGAATCCAGCCAATGGCGCCACATTTTACCACGATGGTGAGGACGGCCACGGCGTAAAGATCCACGCTCCCGGTAATATAGCCCACGACTCCTGCTATCAATCCGAGCAGCAACGATTGGAGCATATAGGCCCAGATAGCATGAGAGAGAAGGCGGGCCGCTGTTATTGCAAAGGTACTCAGGAGAAGCAGCACCCCCAGAATCTGAAGGAGCTGTGTGGATGGCGCAGCGATCAGTGACGTCGTCTTTACCAACTCTCCGGCTACCGTGGGAGCAAGCACTGGTACCATATTTCGACTCCTTGCTGAGGGAATCTCCACCCCCTGAAGCGTCAGGCCGTTCAGTGGAGCTGAAGCAGGTAAAAGGTCACGATGGCCAGGCCCGCACACACCAGGGCCATCCCCAAGAACTCTGGAATGCGAAAGAAGCGCCATTTTGCAAATGATGATTCAATGATCACTATCAGGCAACAAACGAGCACCATCTTTAGCAGGAGCGAGGCGAAGGCGATGAACAGAGTGAGCAGAGTGGTGTGGGCCTCTGGTGCAAGGCCCCACGGAGCGGTCAGGACATTGAGCAGGATAGTAAGGAGCACAAAGAAGCGCATGGCCCCTCCCCATTCCATCAGGGCCAGCTCCTGACCTGAGTATTCAATGGTGCGGGAGGCTTCAATCATCGAGAGTTCGAAGGTGGTTGAGGGATTATCGACCGGAATACGCCCACCTTCAGCCAGAATGACGAGCAACAAGGCCACCACCAGCAGCCAATGA
>NZ_BDGT01000099.1 GCF_001748285.1 Thermogemmatispora onikobensis
CAGGATGAGACCGGCGCCAAGATCGATATCGAGGACGACGGGACGGTCAATATCGCGGCCACTTCCAGCGAGGCGATGCAGCAGGCGATGGATGCCATCCGCGCTCTGACCGAAGAGGTGGAGGTCGGTCGCATCTATACGGGTACGGTGCGCCGCCTGGTTGACTTTGGCGCCTTTGTCGAGATTCTGCCCGGTAAGGAGGGCCTGGTCCGTACCTCGCAGCTCGCCGATTATCAGGTCTCGCGCCCCGAGGATGTGGTTTCGGTGGGCGATGAGATTACGGTGATGGTGATTGAGGTCGATTCGCAGGGCCGCATCAATCTGTCGAGGCGTGCTGCTCTCAGCGGTGAGTTGCCTTCGCAGGCCGAGCTGGATAGCGACCGCGCTGCCAGCCGTGGTGGACGCGATCGCGGTGGCTCGGGCCGTGGCGGTGGCTATGGCGGCGGGCGCGACCGCGATCTGGCTGCACCTGGACGCAATGTCAACTACGGGGGGGGCGGGCGCGACCGCGGTGGCTACTCTGAGCGCGGTGGGGGCGGACGCTCGCCTGGCTACAATAGTGGAAACTTCGGTGGTGGGCAGCGCCGTCCGATGGGACCCGGTGGCCCTGGGGGCCCGGGCCGTGGCCCTGGTGGTCCGCGGCGCGACAGCGGCTTTGGCCCTCGCCCCAACGAGCGCCGCTGGTAGCGCTCGCTGCCTGCGAGGACGCCAGAGCTGATCGTCAGTCGCTGCGGCATCGCTCGGTCGCAGGCACCGCTTGCGCAGACTTGAGCGGCTAGCTGCCAGACAGACTCCGTCAGCGTCTGAGGTAGGAGGGGGCCGCGCTGGAGCCGCTTCGGCCAGCAGGCTGCCCTCCTCTCTTTGCTTCTCGCTCATTCACTCGCTTACTCGCTTATTCGCCCGCTCAGTTCCACTGGCGTGGCGCGTCGTCCCCCGCAGTGGGCGGAGGGAGCACTGTGTCGCTGTTGAGCCGGGCCGCCCGCGGATGTGACGATCGCGCCCTCTTGACCTTGATTGTACGATGGCTTCAGGCGCTGATGGCCTTCTCCCGGCCATGTCAGGTCAGTGCCGATCATACGGCGAAGCCGTCCAGGATCTGTCTTCGCCGACAGTACCTGCAGGTCCTATGCCTCTTGCGGCGAGGGCTAAAACGTCCCATAATGGTTGCCAATCCAGAAAGTGACCTGCGCCGATAGAAAAGAGCAACTTACTAGAGAGGTATCTATGTCGCCAGAGGAGATTCTACGGGAGATAGCTGCGGAGGTCTCTGTCTGCACGAAGTGTGGCCTCTGTAAGGGACGCACGAAGGCCGTCCCAGGCGAAGGTCCCCCAAATGCCCGCATTCTCTTCATCGGTGAAGGACCTGGCTATCATGAGGATAAGCAGGGGAGGCCTTTTGTGGGGCCTGCCGGCCAGTTCCTCGATGAGCTGCTGCAGAGCATTAACCTCAAGCGCTCCGATGTCTTTATCACCAATGTGGTGAAGTGCCGTCCTCCCGATAATCGTGATCCCCTCCCCGAGGAGATCAGCGCCTGCAACGATTACCTGGATCGCCAGATTGCTGCCATCAAGCCACTGCTGATTGTGACGCTGGGACGCTACTCGATGGCCAAGTTCTTTGGCACGGCCAAGATTAGCGCGATTCATGGCAAGGCTCAGAAGAAGGATGGCTATATTTGTATAGCAATGTACCATCCCGCAGCTGGTCTCCATCAGGCAAGCCTGAAAGAGACGATTCGCCAGGACTTTAAGAAGATCCCGGTGGTACTGGCCGAGGCCGAACGCCTGGCTACCGAAGGGAAGCTCGGCCCTACCAGCTCGCCAGCGGCCAGCCCCCCAGAGGAACCACCTCAGCAACTGTCGCTCTTTTAGCTGATGGACTGGCCGGCTGGCCTTGCTGAACCACGCCGCTCCTCTGTCCTCTGGAGTTGCTGGCAGCGCTGGCTGCTCTCTGCAGAGCCTCTGGAGGAGAGGAAGGCAATCGCCGGAGATGAAAGGGGCACTGCTGGACACGCAGTTCGCTCACAACCAGACAGGATCTCTTTTGTCGCTCTCTCATGATGGCTGGGATAGGCCAGTCAGCCAGTCAGCCAGTCAGCCAGGGACGCCCACGGCGGGCGTCCTTCTTTGTTGCAGATTCTCCTCTCCCTTTTTGGGCGTGTCTCTCTGAGAGATGCCCGAGTTTCTTGCTCGTTGGCACTCATTTGCTCCTGGCCAGAAAGTACTTGCAGTGAATACTTTGACACATGATGATCTACTGACTCTTGCTTGCTAGCTTTACGTCACGTATACTGAGAGCAGCAAGCACGGTTGCCCTTTAGAAATGGAGGATACGATGCGAGCAATTTCCCGGAAACATATTGCTCTTATGATGTTGCTCGCCTTCCTCGTAGCACTGACCTTCTCGTTTACTCCCCTCCCCGGCGCCAGTGCGACCGCCCAGGCCGCAACCACCTGGAAGGGCATTACTATCAACTGGTCAAACGTGCGTCGAGGCCCGAGCACTCAATACGGAATTGTAAGTGTTTATGCGCCAAATACAAGTGTAACGGTCTATGCGAGTGTTGCGGGGCAGAATGTCTGGGGGAGTCCCTACTGGTATCGGATCAGCCCCTTGAATAGTGCCCCACTCTACATTTATAGCGGCCTGGTCGTCAAGGCGCAGAGCAGCAGTCAGGCCAGCCCCCCCTATGGCAGCGGTAAGGTCATAGTCGTCATCTTATCGAAGCAATGGCTCTATGCCTATGACAACGGCAAACAGGTCTTCAATACGGCGATCACCTCCGGGCGGCCCTCTCTCTCCACGCCGACGGGAACCTTCCATGTATTGCGCAAGCTGCACCCGACGACCTTCTATTCTCCCTGGCCTCCTGGTTCGCCCTACTATTATCCGCCAACGTTCATTAACTATGCGCTAGAATTCGACTGGGGTGGCTACTTCCTCCACGATGCCTGGTGGCATGGGGTCTTTGGTCCTGGCACGAATGGCTGGCACTATGATCCTGTGGCTGGTTGGACTTGGGGTTCGCATGGTTGTGTGGAGATGTCGGTGAAAGCGGCGGCCTGGCTCTATAACTGGGCGCCGGTGGGAACGACGGTCATTATCAAGTCGAACTAGTCGCCTCGTTCATTGACTGACCAGATTCTGCCAGGATGGCTGTGCTTGCTATCTCTCTCATCTGCTGGCCGGCGAGCGAGCAATCCGCCAGCATGACTATCACGCCTCCGCGCCGTCGCGCGGAGGCGCTGCTCGCCGGCCAGCTTACAGGCTTGCTCTTGCCTTCCCCGTCCGTCGCTCCCGAGCCATGCATTATCTCGGCGCTCTTCTCAACCCCACAAGTTCAGGTTGTCGCCTGCCCTGGCCCGTTCGCTTCCTTCCTCCTTTCCTCCCAGGTTGGCCCATCCTCGTCCTCTCCAGAGCGGTCGCCCGTCTCGTCTGTATTGCTCATCGCAGCTGCCTGCCTCGGCAACGTCAGCCGGGCGGGCTGCTAGCGGTCGTAAAAGAGAATGCGCCCGCAGTTACTACAGGTTTGGATCTCAGTGCCAAGGCGCACGCGTTGCATCTCACTGGAGGTCAACAGTACACGGCACCACTGGCACGAGTTCTGCTCGACGCGCGAGATCGCCCGGCCCTGGCGGGTGCGTCTCAGGGTCTCGTAGCGATGCAGCAGGTCGGCGGCCAGCGAACCAGCCAGGATGGCGCGTTGCTCTTCAAGAGTGCGACGGCGCTGCTCCAGCTGGTCGAGGCGGGCGCGCTGCGTGGCACTCTGCTGCTCCCAGTCCTCTTCGGCTCGGCGTAGCTCCTCCTCTCGCTGAGCTACCTGATGCTGCAGCGTCTCAATGAGATCCATCACCTCCAGCGTTTGCTCCTCCTGACGGCTTTGCTGCGCTCTCAGGTGTTGCACCTCCTGCTGCAAGCTGGTCAGCTCTTTGGGACTGGTCACGCTACCGCTGTAGAGGCGCTGCTCTAGTGTCTGCAGACGGCGATTGATCTCCTCTAGCGTCCACTCCGCCTCTTGCTGAGCCTGCTGCCCGGCTTGTAGTTGCTGCCGGGCGCTGGCCAGCTCTTGACGCAGCTTTGCCAGGGCGCGGTTGTCGCGCAGGGCCTGGGTGATCGCCTGCCGCTCTGAGGCGAGGCGCTCAAGCTCAAGGTCTAGCTGTTGAAGCTGAAAGAGTGGAGCAGCAACATGAGTCGTGCTCATGATCGAAGCGTCTCCTTTCCGGGCTGCTGCCCTGACCGGTCGACCAGACCGGCTCCCCATGTGCGCAAGAAGGAACTAGCCTGTATTGTATCTCTTCTGACGCTCCTTGGGCAAGGATCGTGCGGCGCTCAAAGGATTGTTCTCTTGCTTCTTATCAGACAGAATACTCAATTCAGGTAAAAAAAGAGAGCGGGCAGCGACTCGCAAAGCGAGAGCGGGCTGAGGGCAGGCAGGAGAGGCCCCTCCAAAATGGCCGCTTGAGCGAGCAAGCGTTGTCAAGATCAGATGGATCAGTAATAATAAGGTTTGTCCTGGGAGACAGACGGCTGGCCATGAGCAGGCTGCCTGCCGGACAGCGCCCGAGTAATCGCATTGGGAGGATCTGATGACAACCAAGCCTATTCCCGACCTGGCAACCATTGAGGAGCTGAGCAGGAGCTGGCAGGAGCGAGGTGTTCGCCATGTGGTTTTCGAGTTGCCC
>NZ_BDGT01000100.1 GCF_001748285.1 Thermogemmatispora onikobensis
CTGCTCTGCCACCGTGACCCAGGGATAGGCCGTGCCGTGGTCGAGGTGTCCTTCGCACGACTGTACGGTTGGAAAGCCCAGCAGGTTCAGCAGGACGACCGTCTCAAAGATGCCGGGGTCGATGGGCGTCCCGAGGGCATCCGTCAGCTGAGCCAGCGCGTCACAGGCTTGCTGCCAGCTCGCACTGGTCCAGTCCAGCGTGAGAGGAACCGGCATCTCAGACCTCCACCTCGCCAGAGCCACCACACATATTGCAGGTGTCCCCTTCCTTCAACAAACCGGTGCCCAGGCACCGGAAACACTTGACGGTACGGCGTTGTCCCCAGTCATCGATGAGCTCGACCTGGCCCGTCCCCTGGCACCGGGGACACGTGACATCAGCAGTGAAGCCGGTCCCCTGGCAGTTGGGACAGATGATGCGCTTTCCCATGCCGTCTCCTTTCTGGGGAAGAGAGCTGCGCGCCTGGGTGTGTGCTGCGCGTGCCCCTTCTCCCTTCACAGGTTGCCACCGTGCAAGGTGCTTCTCGTGAAGGAGTATACTCCAGCTTCGCCAGAGGGTGCAAGCTGGAGAGAGGAACCCTGTCTCGTGACCGGGGAGCCAGGACAGGCGCCGCTGGGCGGCGTGCTGGTCGCCCAGTGGGAGCAGCGAGGCCTCCGGCTGCAGGGGAGGCTGCGTTTTCCTGCAGCCTTCATGCCGTTGCGCCGGGAAGGGACGTCCAGTGCAGACGGGAGGGAGGCCAGACGCAGCTCCCATCAGGAGAGGTCCTCCGCAAAGAGATCGGGCAGGATGGTCAGCGTAGTTTCCGCTGTCTGCAGGGACAGCGCGGCGCCTGCAGCCGTCACTTCGATCCGGTACGCCTGCTGGGCGGGTCGCCCCGCCGTGTCCCACTGTTGGCGGGCCCCTTCCAGGAGGTCCCACAGGGAGGGCTGCCCTGCTGACGTGACCTCGGCCACCATCCAGTTGTCTGTCGCCGAGCCAGTGCGTCGGAACTGCAGCACACCCGGCAGGGGGTTGATCACCAGCGTCAGCCATTCCTCGCCTGAGGGGTTGCCAGAGGGCAGCAGCCGGCGTCGTCGCGTCAGCCGGATGCCGGGGCAGCGCCATTGCAGAAACCAGGCAAAGGCAGGCTCCTCCAGCAGGCTCGGGAAGGGATGCGTCGCCGGAAGGCGCCACACCCGCGGGCCGTTGCCCATCGGCTCTCCTGGTGACCAGGAAGATGGCGTGCCGGCGGGGGAAGCTGCCAGGGGTGGACGCTGCAGGGGCATGAAATGGAGTGGGGGCTGCCAGAAGGCTCCCTGTGCTTGCACGCCACCGCGATCGGGCCTGTCCAGTTTCTCCAGGACAAGAAAGCCGCTCTGGTGCAGGCTTCCCTGCAGATCCATCACCAGCCGTCCCCCAGGGGCGAGCTGGTCATACCATCGACGGGGCAATCTGGAGGCACTGGCGGTGGCAATGAGGCGCTCATACGGGGCGGCTGGCGCATAGCCCTGCCAGCCATCGGCGGCCACGACCTGGACCCGCTCGCCATAGCCTGCCTCCTGCAGGCGGACCCGCGCCTGGCAGGCCAACTCCTCCTCCAGCTCGACTGTCCAGACCTGCCCGCCTGGCCCTACCAGTTCCGCCAGCAGCGCGGCATGGTAGCCGGTGCCCGTTCCAATCTCCAAGACTCGCTGGCCCGGCTGCACAGCGAGCGCTTCCAGCATCCGAGCCATCGCGGAGGGCTGAGAGCTGGAGCTGCTGGGCAGCTGGTGCGTATCCAGGCGAGTCACCAACGGCTCATCCTCATAGAGCCGCTCCAGCCACTGCCCGGCAGGCAGCGCTTCTGGCGTGCACCAGCGCCAGGCGCGTCCCTGTCGCTCATAGAAGCCCGATACGAACTGCTCGCGAGGGACCTGAGCAAAGGCCGCCGCCACCGCAGACGAGCGCACGGCGCCACTCGCCCAGAGCCGCTCGAGCAGCTGCTGGCGGGCCTGGGTGCTCTCCGCTGAGTCTGCGGATCTTGCTCTGGCTGCTCCACTCATAGGCCATACTCCTCTGGGGCTTGTAAGAGATTGGCCATCGCCGCGGCCAGCGGCAGCCCAGTTGCTGGCTCCAGCCAATACCATTGCCCATTGGGATTCAGTTCCAAAAAGACATATTCCCCCTCGGGCGTCACGAGCAGGTCTGCAGCAGCAAACTGCAGTCCAAACCGACGGACCAGCTGCAGAAGCTGGTCCGCGACCTGAGCGGGCAGCTCATGGAGCTGATAGTGCAGGTCGCGATACGCTCGACGCCAGTCGAGCGCTGCCTCAGAAGACGGAGGAGCATGGATCTCGATGGCAAACACCTGGCGGCCCATGATGACGACGCGCAGGTCAAACGCCTTGGGCAAGCGCTCCTGAAACAGGTGCGCGGTGGTTTGGACTCCCTCCAGCTGCTGCAGGTGCTCGGGAAAGATGGCAGAGGTATACAAGAAGCGCGCAGCAGTCCTCTCTCCAGCGGCTGTGGCGACCTCTGGCTCTTCCAGAATCCCTCGTGCCAGCGCCTTGCCGATGATCCTCCCCTCACACGCTTCAGCGAACCGTCGCACGGCCTCGGGGTCATTGGTCACCAGCGTGCGAGGCACGCGCAAGCCCACCGCACAAGCAGCACACAACTGCGCGGGCTTGCATTCCGCCGCCTCAAGAGCCTCGCGAGGGCTGACCCAGAACGGCTGCTGCGCTGCGATGGTCCCACGCAGGACGCCGAGCAGTCCACGGGTGGCTTCTCGCTCGATAAAGGCCCGAACGGCTGGTGCATAGAGAGCGGGCGCACGGTAACGCTGGGGACGACGCCACCAGATACTGTGCACGGATGCCAGATCGATCTGCTGCTCGGGGGAAGACAAGATGCCGTGCCAGCACGGCGTACCGGCTTGCAGCTCGGCACGGAGGGACAGGTGCTCGGGAAAGTCTGCAGTGTCCACCCAGTGGACGACGCTACCACGTTGACGCAGAATCTGAAGCACAGGGGGAATGTGCGCATCAGCAGCCTGACTCAGAATCAGGACCGTCACAGCCAATCATCCTCATCTGCTCGCGGATCGGAATCGGCGATGACCCCTGTCTGCACGGGAAGGCTGGGATCATCCTCATCCGTATCGTCAACGGTATCATCATCGAGCTTGCCATCCGTACTCGTCTGCCCAGGCGTCTCCGCTAAGGTCGTATCGTCCCCTCCAGCGAAAGGCGCAGGGGCAAGGAATTGCAGCAAGAAGGGAAGAGGAGGTGGACAGGCAAGGCCCTCCCCTCCTGGCACAGCAGCGAACAAGGTCTCTGACATGGTCTCCTCCTGGGAGGACACAAAAGCGTCTGACCACATGAGGGCACCGAGGCAATAGCCCCAGACGCACAGGAGCGATCAGCTCCCCCTGTGGGCACGGTCTGCCTGAGCCAGGCGCTCGGCCGCCTGGAGCGCCAGCGCCTGCTGGGACGCTGGTCAGGAACGAGCACGAGTGTCTCCTGTGCCTGCAATGCATGAAGTAGCACCATCTAAGCACTGCTCACATTCTGTGTACAGGATAGCATCTCTTGCTCTCCATGTCAAGGAAGCTCTCCGGAGGCGAGGAGCTGCGGTTGATCTGCTGGGGCAGGTACAGCGCGATGCCGAGCTGCTACAGGACCGACGGCAAGAGTCCCTCTCCCGGATCATCCAGGCTGGCACCCACGCCGAGAGGGGGAGCAGCGGCAGCCGGGCCATTTGGGGCAGATCGGGCCTCGTTCCGCGTCATTCAGCAGCAGCAGCAACGGGAGGCAGGGACAGCGCCTGGGATCGCCCAACGCCAGCGAGCGGGCCGCCTGCCCTGCCCGCACAGCGGCTGGTCCCGCGACCACTCCTCGTGCCTCGTGCTGACGGCGCCGTCCGTGGGTGACCGTTGACTTGACGGCCAGACACCACCCCCGATGGCTGCTCGCTGCTCCTCTCCTGGTCCAGAGAGAGGGGGGCTGCTGATGCCCGTGATGCCCACGCCTGCTGGAGAAAGAGCCAGACCCCCACTCGACTGTCCCGTCTCCTCCTGGCTCCCCTCCCCTCATGGGGCACCACTCTCCTCTCCGGCTCCCTCCCTGCTGGCCTCCCCTCACTGCAGCGCCAGCCAGCATCTCAGTGGCCTGCAGCCTCGCACTGGCACCCGACCAACGCGGTGCCCCGTGCGACCGATCGAGCAGCAAGCGCAGCGCTGACCGGCTGCTGAAGCACCAGGTCCTGTCTGGGTGACCCCTCTCCCCAATCCCAGCCGGCCTTCTCCGCTGCTTCTGACTCGGGATGTCAGCGGACAGGGTCGGCACGATTATCGCGTTTCAATCCCAGACGGGCTTCTTCGCTGCTTCTGACAGGGCTGGATGTCTCTCTATACAGTGACCCCTGGCAAGTTTCAATCCCAGACGGGCTTCTTCGCTGCTTCTGACGGTACCGTCTTCTGTCTAGCATGCGCTGCGGGGCCAGGTCTGTGAA
>NZ_BDGT01000101.1 GCF_001748285.1 Thermogemmatispora onikobensis
GCACCGTCAGAAGACCGGGGAAGACGGTTGAGAAAACTCCCAGGTTGGCACCTGTTTAAATCACCAGGGAGGAGCGTTAAAAGGCAAGGCCAGAGGAGGGTGAAGCGATGGCAGGATCAGGAGGGCAGTGGGAGATCGAACGAGAAAGTAGTGCCCTGGTCCTCGGCACCGGGACGCTCCAAACGGAGCGTGCCGCCGTGGGCCTCGACGATGCTCTTCGTAATGTAGAGGCCCAGACCCGACCCCTGGCGGCTGCGCGCTGCCTGCAGGCGCACGTAGGGGCGGAAGATGCTATTGATCTCCGCTGCCGGAATGACCCGCCCCACGTTGTGAACGCTCACACGCACCAGGTGCTCCTCCGGCTGACTGACACGGACCGTAATGGTTGTCTGCTCGTCGGAGTACTTGATGGCATTATCGAGCAGGTTGCCGACGGCCTGCTGCAGACGCTCGCCGTCCCAGCGCCCAACAAGCGGGGTCTCGGGGGCTTCGACGGCCAGACGGTGGTAAGGGGCCAGCGGGCGGAACTGCTCAACCAGCTCGCGGATCAAGGCCACGATATCGCACTCGCCTAACAGGAGTTTGAACTGGCCGGTGGACAGGTAGGAAGCGTCAAGCAGGTCGTTGACCAGGCGTTTCAGGCGCTGGGCCTGGCTGATAATGATCGCTGTGCCGCGCTCGACTGTTTCGCGGCGGCAGTTGGGGCGGGCGATCATCTGGGCGTAGTTGATGATGGGAGCGAGCGGGCCACGCAGCTCATGAGCGATCATCGCCGTAAACTGCTCTTTGCGCGCCAGCTCCTCTTGCAGGAGCATGTTGGTACGAGTCAACTCATCTACTTGTTGTTGCAGCGCCCTGACAACCTCTTCCTGCGACTGCTTGCGGTGAGCACGCATGCGTGTGGCCTCCCTACTCGCTCGGTGGCTAGTACATCGTTAAGTATACACTTAATCCACGTGGCCGGCGGTTGAGACGGAAACCACTGGGAATTTTGGGGGAGAGCGAGGTGAAGAAGACGGGCTTCCGCTCTTGGGAAGGAGCGCGCCGCTGTCAAGAGGGGCGGGCAAGCGCAGGCGCTTGCTACCTCTCGACAGCTGCCACGCTCGTCAACTCCTTGATCCATTCATTCTGCCGGGATCAGACCTAAGTCGCGCAGCTCTTCCCTGGCGCCCTCGCTCAGTTGGGTGAGGTCGAGGCTGGGATCGGCATGGGCGATCTGGTGGCGCAGCCGCTCGATGATCTCCTGGCGCGTATAGAAGTCGCTGGCCAGCCACAGCTCACCAATGGTGATTTCGATCTGCCGACGCTGTAGAGCGGCCAGGGCCGATTCAGCCATGCGTTCTCTGCTCCCTTCGTGCTGTTGACAGCTCGTTCTGGCTTCCTGACTGACCTGGGACCTGGGCCGGGCTGGGCCAGACCCCTCTCCCCGCCACGCGACGGCGCGTCAGGGGAGTCAGGAAAGGACGACCGCCGTTGTGGTGGCCTGCTTGCGGCTGTTGGCGATAGAGATAGAGGCACGCTCACTGGCCCCGGCTGGCTCAGGAGCTGCTGCTACTGCTGCTAGAGGCCACTGGTGCCTGGTTGCTCCCGCTCCCCTCGCTCGCCGAGGAGGAGGAGGAGGAGGAGGAGCTGCTGCTGCTCTCGCTCTCGCTGGACTTGCTGCTCGCGCTATGCGACGAGCTGCTGCCGTTGGAACCGGAGCTACTGTAGTCCGTTTTATAGAAGCCGTGCCCCTTGAAGACAATCCCCGTAGGGAAGAGCACGCGATGGATCTCGCCGCCACACTGTGGGCAGACCGTTAAAGGATCGTCAGTGATTTTCTGCCAGATCTCGAAACGATGCTCACATGCCCGGCACGCATATTCATACGTGGGCATAGGATGCTGTCACCTCCGCGCCAGAACATGGCTCAACACTAGCGAACGAAACGAGGAAAGGAGGTCTTCTTGTGATGACTTCCTTTCCTTCATAAGAAACAGGAGGGAAAGCGTTGCCGCTTTCCTCCTTCTGTGACCAGAGAGCGTCTGCTCAATTACGAGATGCTCTACATTAAATAGTAATCGCCAATCTCTTCGTTGTCAATCGAAAGCCTGGAGTGCTAGCGCTCGCCACGAGCCGGCGGCAGCAGGCCCGCAGAGAGAAGCGGCTGCTGGCCTGGCTAGGAGCTGCCGATGTATTCTTTGACCTTCTCGGCGGCAGCGCGGGTCATGCCCTCGACGGCGGCCAGCTCTTCGATGCTGGCCTGGCGGATGGCCTGTAGCGAGCCGAAGTGCTTGAGCAGGGCCTGCCGGCGCCGGGGGCCGATGCCCGGGATCTCGTCGAGCTGCGATGTAAAGGTGCGCTGGCTGCGCAGCTTGCGATGGTAGGTGATGCCAAAGCGGTGGGCCTCGTCGCGGATGCGTTGCAGCAGGTAGAGACCCTGCGAGGTGCGCGGCAGGCGCAGAGGCTCGGCGGTCCTGGGCAGATGGATCTCTTCGGCGGTCGGCAGGCGGCTGTGCGAGCCTTCTTCTTTGGCCAGGCCGATGACGGGTACTTCGACCTGGAGCTCCTGCAGGACCTGCAGGGCGGCGTTGAGCTGAGCTTTGCCGCCATCGATGACGATCAGGTCCGGCAGGGGCCAGTCGTGGCTGAAGCTGGCGACCTGGCCGTCGGCGTTCTCGACGCCCGCGCGCTCGTCGTCCGCGTTAGAGTTGCGTGCGCTGGCATCAACGGCGTCCCGGGTCGGGACCGGCTCGCGGCGGAAGCGGCGGCGCAGGATCTCTTGATGGCTGGCAGGGTCGTTGGCTCCTTCGACGCTCTTGATGCGGAAGCGCCGGTACTCCGCCGGCTTGGGGCGCCCGGCTTCAAAGACGACCATTGCTCCGACGGCGCTGCTGCCCTGGATGTTCGAGATGTCGTAGCATTCGATGCGGTAGGGCGGCGCCGCCAGGTTGAGGGCGGCCTGCAGCTCTTCGAGGGCCAGCTGCGTCTTCTGGCTGTCGCTGAGCCATTTGATGCGCTGCTGCTCCAGCACCTCCTGGGCGTTCTGCTTGACCAGTTCGATCAGGCTGCGCTTCTCGCCCCGCCGCGGCACGCTCAGGGTGAGGGCCTTGCCGCGCCGGCTTCTGAGCCAGGCCAGCAGCATGTCGCGGTCGTCTGGCTCAACTTCGAGAACAATTTCGGCGGGAATGTGGGGCGCGCTTTCGTAAAATTGCTGCAGGAAGGAACTCATGATTTCGCTCGGGCTGCTGTCGCGGGTGCCCTGCAGGATGAAGTATTCGCGCCCGACGAGCTTGCCGCCGCGGAAAAAGAAGACCTGGACGCAGGTCTCGTCTTCGGTGCCGGCCAGGGCGATGACGTCCTGGTCTTCTTGCCCTTCGGTGTTGATGATGCGCTGCTTCTCCAGAATGTGCTCAACGGCGCGGATGCGGTCGCGCAGGCGAGCAGCTTCCTCGAAGTTGAGGGCCTCGGCAGCCTCGTGCATGCGGGCCTCTAGCTGCTTGAGCACTTCCTCGTGTTTGCCTTCGAGGAAGAGGATGACCTGGGCGATGATGGCGTCGTAGTCTTCGCGGCTGGCGTAGCCAACGCAGGGGGCCAGGCAGCGATGGATGTAGTACTGGGTGCAGGGCCGGTTGAGATATTTGGGTTTCCAGCCCGCCGGCGTCTGGCCGTTGCGCGGTGGGGCCCAGGCGCTGCCGTCGTAGCGGCAGGTGCGAAAGGGAAAGAGTTTGTTGAGCAGGTCCAGGGTGGCGTCGACGGCGGCTGAGCTGGTGTATGGCCCAAAGTAGCGGTTGCCGTCGCGCTGGTAGTTGCGCACGCGGTAGACACGCGGAAAGTCCTCGCTGAGGGCGACTTTGATGTAGGGATAGTTTTTGTCGTCCCGCAGCAGGACATTGTATTTCGGGCGATATTGTTTGATGTAGTTGCTTTCGAGAACAAGGGCCTCGATTTCGTTTTCGACGACAACGTATTCGATGTCGTCGACGCGGGCGACCATGCTGCGGTTTTTGGGACTGAGGTCGGCGGATTCTTGAAAGTAGGAGCGGACGCGCTGGTGGAGTGAGACGGCCTTGCCGACGTAGATGATCTGCCCCTGGGCGTCTTTCATCAGGTAGATGCCCGGCTTATGGGGCAGGCTGTTGAGGACACTGCGAATTTTATCGTTCATCTTGGCTTATGTGCTTCGCTGTTGTTGTGCTGGCCTCGGTCTGCCTGGCTGCTTGCTGGCTATGGCTGGTCTGTTGCCTGTGCTCTCCCGGGGACTGCTGCCTCATTATAC
>NZ_BDGT01000102.1 GCF_001748285.1 Thermogemmatispora onikobensis
GATCAGGTTGCGAATGGCCAGGCGCGTGGGGATCAGGACCTTGCCGCCCAGGTGACCACACTTCTTCTCTGAGGCGAGCTGATCTTCAAAGTGCACGCCTGCCGCCCCCGCTTCGATCATGGCTTTGGTCAGCTCAAAGACGTTGAGCGGCCCACCAAAACCCGCTTCGCCATCGGCAACAATCGGGGCAAACCAGTAGGTGTCTCCCTTCCCTTCGGCCTGCTGAATCTGGTCGGCCCGCTGCAGCGCCTGGTTGATGCGCTTGACGACATGCGGCACGCTGTTGGAGGGGTAGAGACTCTGGTCGGGATACATCTGCCCCGCCAGGTTGGCATCGGCAGCTACCTGCCAGCCGCTCAGATAGATGGCTTTGAGGCCTGCTTTGACTTGCTGAACCGCCTGGTTGCCGGTGAGTGCTCCAAGCGCCGCCACGTATGGCTCGCTGTGCAGCAGCTCCCACAGCCGCTCAGCCCCCAGGCGCGCTAAGGTGTATTCTATCTGAATGGAGCCGCGCAGACGGATGACGTCTTGTCCGCTATAGGGCCGCTTGATCCCCTGCCAGCGCGGATCTTCGCGCCAGGCACGCTCCAGCTCCTCGGCGCTGGGGCCGCTATAGGGCGTCTGCCGCTTTCCATGGGCACCGTTGCCATTCATAGTATATTGACTGCTCATTATGATCTCTGCTCCTCTCTCCAGAAGCGCTTCGATAAGTTTTGACCTATAGATCTGCGGGGCCTGCTCGCTCCATAACAAGGATAACACACGAACAGGCGAAGTTGCTATGAAATAAGTTAAAAGCTGGTAAGCTTTTGGATAACCAAACACTTATAGGTTGCAGAGACAAAGATGGGGAGCCAGTTCGCTTCTGAGGAAGTGAGCTGGCTCCCCGCATGCAACGCCCGCTTCGGGCTCAGCCTGACCGGGGGTCCAGGCTAGGCGCCGTGACACTTCTTGTACTTTTTGCCGCTGCCGCAGTAGCAGAGGTCGTTGCGCCCGATCTTGCGCGGGGGGGCCGCTGGTTGAGCCACGGGGGCGCTGGCAACCGCCGTGCCGCCACGGGCCGCGCGCCGTCCTCCGCCGCTGCGCGGGCGGGAGCCGTTGCCATCGCTCTTGGACTGACCGCTGAGGCGCGCGATCTCCTCGATATTGGTGCGCAGGTTGCGCGGCAGCTGACGCGGCTTCGGCTGCGGGCGCTGGACGGTCACGGTGATTTCGCCGCGCAGCATCTTGAGCAGTTCGTCGACGATATAGTGCTGGATGGCGCGCTTCAGCTCCTCAAACATGCGATAGGCTTCGTTCTTGAATTCGGTCAGTGGATCACGCTGACCGACAGCGCGGAACTGGATGCCGGAGCGCATCACATCAAGGGCATCGATGTGGTCCATCCAGAGACGGTCGACGACCTGCAACGTGATCGCCCGCTCCAGATCGCCCAGACTGGGCACGCCCTGGCCCGGGTGCTCGGCGGCCAGTTCGTCAAGCCGGCGCCCCTGGGCCTCGTAGTGCTCAATGACCAGCTCGCTCAGGCGCTCCTTCAGCTGGTCTTTGTGCAGAGCATGCAGGTTCTCCGGCAGGAAGTCCTCGGGGACATGGACCCAGCGCTCAATCTGGGTGAAGAGCAGCTCTAATTCGCCCTCATCGTTAATGGCGTGCCCGGGAATGCAGCGATCTACGAGGGCCGCGATCTCGTTGCGGATCATCTCCAGGACCCGCTCGTGCATGTCGGCCCGTTCGAGAACGGCCCGCCGGTCGGCATAGATGACCTCACGCTGTTTGGCAATGACATCGTCATATTCGACGACGTGCTTGCGGACGTCGAAGTTGTAGCCCTCGACGCGAGCCTGGGTCTGCTCGATAAAGCGTGTGACTAGGCTGCTCTCCAGGGGCATGTCCTCATCCATACCGGCAAATTTCATGATTCCCGAGGCGCGATCGGCTCCGAAGCGGCGCAGGAGGTCGTCCTCTAGCGAGAGATAGAAGCGCGAGGAGCCGGGGTCGCCCTGACGGCCAGCACGGCCCCGGAGCTGGTTGTCGATACGCCGCGACTCATGACGCTCGGTGCCAATGACGTGCAGGCCGCCCAACTCAACCACCCGCCGGTGATCCTCTTCGCACTGGCGAATCAGGTCCTGGAGGATCTCGTCTTTCTCCTCCTTGGTCATACCCTCGATATACTGCCGGATAGCCTCTTCTTTCTCCTCGCGCTCCTCCGGCGTATCTTCGGGCATGTCGCGAATGTAGTCGACGTTCTCGGCATGCTTGCGTAGTACGAGGTCAAAGTAGCTGGCCGGATTGCCGCCCAGGAGGATATCGGTACCACGTCCGGCCATGTTGGTGGCGATGGTCACCGCTCCGCTGCGTCCGGCCTGAGCGATGATCTGGGCCTCGCGCTCATGGTGCTTGGCATTCAGGACGTTGTGAGGAATGCCCTCTAGCGAGAGCAGGTGCGAGAGATGCTCGGATTTCTCAACTGAGGTTGTGCCAACCAGCACCGGTTGCCCACGCTGATGACACTCTTTGATCTCTTGAACTACGGCGCGCCACTTGGCCTCTTCGGTCCGGTAGATGAGGTCCGGCAGGTCCTGGCGGATCATTGGCTTGTTAGGCGGAATGACAATCACATCCAGCTTGTAGATCTTGTGGAACTCCTCCGCCTCGGTGATGGCTGTGCCGGTCATGCCAGCCAGCTTGCGGTAGAGGCGGAAGTAGTTCTGGAAGGTGATCGTCGCATAGGTATGGTTCTCGCGCTGGACCTGCACCCCCTCCTTGGCCTCGATGGCCTGGTGCAGTCCTTCGCTGTAGCGCCGCCCCGGCAGCAGACGCCCCGTGAATTCGTCGACAATGATGACCTGGCCGTCTTTGACGATGTAATCGCGATCACGCTTAAAGAGGACATGGGCCTTGAGGGCATTCTCCATGTAGCGCGTCAGGTCCAGATGCTCCTCGGCATAGAGGTTCTGCATCCCGAGCATACGCTCCATCTTCTCGATGCCCTCGTCGGTCAGCATGACCGTGCGCGTCTTCTCGTCAACGGTATAGTCGGTCTCAGGCTTGAGCCGTGGGACCAGGCGCGCGAATTTGACGTAGAGATCGGTCGATTCGGGACCGGGGCCAGAAATGATGAGCGGCGTGCGCGCTTCGTCGATCAGGATGTTGTCGACCTCGTCGACGATGGCGTAGTTCAGTTCGCGCTGCACCATCTGGCTGAGGTCGGTAACCATGTTGTCGCGAAGATAGTCGAAGCCGAATTCGTTGTTGGTGCCGTAGGTGATGTCGGCGGCATAGGCGGCACGCCGCTCGGGACTCTGCGGCTCGACGGCGTTGACGATGACGCCCACACTCATGCCCAGGAAGCGATAGATCTTCCCCATCCATTCGGCGTCACGGCGCGCCAGGTAGTCGTTGACGGTAACGACATGGACCCCCTTGCCGGTGAGAGCGTTCAGGTAGACAGGCAGGGTGGCTACCAGGGTTTTGCCTTCGCCGGTCTTCATTTCGGCAATCTTGCCCTGGTGGAGCACGACCCCACCGATGAGCTGGACGTCGAAATGGCGCATGTTGAGAACGCGCCGCGCCACTTCGCGCACCACGGCAAAAGCCTCGGGCAAGAGATCGTCAAGGGTCTTGCCTTTGTTGCGATAGCGCCGCGCCAGCTCCTCGCTCAGCGGCTGCATAGCCTCAGCTTTGTAGGCGACCAGCTCCGGCTGCAGATGGGTGAGAATACGGCTCAGGAGCCGCTCTAAGCGCTCGTCAGCCTCCTCATCTGGATTACGAGCCTGACGGCGTTCGTCTTCGAACATGGCCCAGGCTTTGGCAAAAGCGCGCCGACGCTCCTCCTCCGGCAGCTGCGCCAGGCCCGGCTCTACCTCCTGCAGCAAGCCCATAATGGCCTCTTCAGGGTTGGGCGCCTCCTCCGGCCATAGCTGCCGCTCTTCCACCAGGTCCATGACTGCCTCAACGCGCAGGGCGTTGAGCGTGGGATTGAGCTGCTCGTAGCCAGCGGCAAATAGCTCATCTAAAACGTCCGCTAGCTGATCACGCAGAACCTCCTCCTCGTCGCGCCGCCGGTCGAGTTTCTGGCGATAACCGGTAATGGCTGCCCGCAGCTGCTCATCGCTGCAGCGCTCGGCCAGAGACTCAACGCTGGTGACCGCTTCGCGGAAAAGCTTGAGCAGCTCATCCTCCAGAACACGCCCCCCCTTGAGATAAAGGGCCAGCTGCCCCCGGAATTCTGCTGTTTTGCCCGCTAGTTC
>NZ_BDGT01000103.1 GCF_001748285.1 Thermogemmatispora onikobensis
ACTCGTCCCAGTCGACATTGACCGTCAGCGGGATGGCCGGCAGCTGCTCGACGATGATCTTCTCGATCCCCTGAACGGCCTGTTTCTGGACAGTGGTATCGGTCGAGGTCATGTACTGCTTGAGCAACTGATCAACCTGGTTGGCCAGCGTTCCAGCCGAATGCGCATCCCAGCGCTCGAAGTTCGACCCGGAGACCGACTTCCCGATCGGGCCAGAGTTGCTGCTGCTGAGCATGTCGCGATACGGATAGTAGGGGGTGGGACCCTTATCCGTCCAGCTGATCGCCGCCTCGTAGTTGCCGCCATAGATGGCGCTGAAGTAGGTATTGGCGTCGGCCACGCCGTTCATCGTGGCCTTGATGCCGGCCTTGTTGAGGTCGTTGACGATGAACTGGACGTCCTGAGCCCAGTCAGACCAGCTGCTGGGGACGATGATGGAGAAGCCGAGGACCTTGCCGCTGGAGTCGTAGAAGTAGCCATCGCTGTGCTGGCTGTAGCCGGCCTGCTTGAGATAGGACTGGGCTTGCGAGACGCTGTACTGGAAGGTGGCATTCTGATACTCCGGCGCGATCCAGTCCTTGCGGGCCGGGATAATTCCCGTCGGATGAGCCGGCTTGGCATAGAGCGCCACACCCTGTGGCAGGTTGTCGCGGTTGATCGCGGCGCTGATGGCCTTGCGGACGAGGACATTATTGAAGGGGGCCTTGTAGAGGTTCAGGTAGAGCATGACGGTGTTGCTGGGGAAGAACCAGGTCTTGTTGTGCTGGGGGTCCTTGGACTTGAATTGCTTATCGAAGTCCGGTGTCCAGCCCGTGCCCATCCAGTCATACTTGCCCTGGATCATATTGGTGACGGCGGTCGTGTTGTCCTTGGCGGAGTAGACGTAGATGTGCTTAACGGCGGGCTGGCCGCCCCAGTAGGAGGGGTTGACGTCGTAGATGATCAGGTCGGCGGAGAAGCTGCGCAGCTTGTAGGGGCCGGTGCCGACGGGGTTTTTATCGTTGGTGAACTTGGCGGGGTCGCCGCTGATGGTGGACCAGACGTGCTGAGGCACGATGTAGACCTGCTGGCCGATATAGAAGAGCGCGGTGCTGTTGGGGCTGGTCAGGGTGAAGGTCACCGTCTGAGGATCAGGCGTCGAGACATCCTTGACCAACGGCAGCACTCCGCCCTGGTCGAGGGCCGGATGCGTCTTCAAGAAGTCGAAGGTGAACTTGACGTCGGCGCTGGTGAAGGGCTGGCCGTCGTTCCACTTCACGTTAGGACGCAGATGGAAGGTGAGCTGACTACCATCTCTAGAAAACTCATAGCTGGTCGCCAGCCACTCCTCATAGTTGCCCGAATAAAGATTGGTACGATACAGCCCCTCGTAAAGCAGACCCTGGGAGCCCCAGGCGGCAGGGGTGTTGTAGTTAAAGAACGGGTTAAAGTTATCGACATTGGGGCCATTAGGCGCCGGCAACACATTGAGCGTGTCTGTCTTAGGCCCCGATGGAGAGCTTGATCCGCCACCTCCGCAGGCGGTCAGCACGAGACCGAGCAGGAGCAGCAGCGACACCAGCCCGAAGGCAAAGCGATGCCGACGTGGTGACGATGCCAGATACGAACGCATAGAACCTCCTGAAACCAAGAGTAGAAATCAGGCGATCATTTGGACCATTTTCCCTACGGGCTACAAAGTTCGGGTGCCAGAAAGGGACAAAATGCCAACCAGACAACAGATCGACCGGTTTACAGGACAGCAAGCCGGCGATGACTGCTGCTCCCAGACATCGAGTCGGTAAATACTGTCCAGGCAAGCTGCGCTGCTGGAACCTGTTGGCAGGTGCGCTTCCCTGCTGATTCGCTGGCAGGCTCAGGCTCTGCTCCGGCTGCAGCAGGAGGAAAGGCAGGGACAGAGAACGCCCTACGATGCTGAGCCAGAGAGGCTCAGCTCTGCTCAGCGAGAGCGATCACCACCTCCTTGCTCAGATGGAGAATGAAGCTGACGTGAGGCCCCGCAGGAGGCGCGAATGATCAGGCTGGTGGGCATCTTCACCCGCACGGGCGGCTCGAAGACCTCCGGCGAGGGAGCAACAACTCCAGCGAACTGACCATTCTGGCTCGGGTGATGCATCATGCGGGTAGCCTCGACAAAAGCCAGGAGCATCTCCGCCGCGCGGCGCCCCATCTCGTAGAAAGGCTGGCGTACCGTTGTCAGCGGTGGCTCCATGTGCGCCGAAGACGGGTTATCGTCGAAACCAACGACAGCCACGTCATCTGGCACTCGCAGGCCACGCTGCTCCGCGGCAGCAATGGCTCCATAGGCCATGTAATCACTACCGGCAAAAATAGCGGTTGGCCGTCTCTCGGGGGGCAGATCGAAAAAAGCGTTGGCACAGGCGCGCCCCGTCTGCGGCATGAAGTCGCCCTCAAGCACCAGCTCCGGATCAAGGGGAATACCTGCCTCCTCCAGCGCGTCGCAGTAGCCCCGATAGCGATCGTGCGACACCTGGTACTTGAGCGGCCCCTGAATATGGGCAATACGCCGGTGCCCAAGGCGAATCAGATGACGGGTGGCTTCGTAGGCCCCTACACGGTTGTCCACGCTGATCCAGGGCGTGTTCTCTGGCGGAATGCCCTGATCATCAATGAGCAGCACGGGGAAGGAACGCGAATGGAGCGCCGCCAGATACTTGGCCGATGGACCAGGGAAAACGGCTAGTAGCCCGCTCACCAGCCGCGTGCGGACAATACGGCTGATGATGTCGCTGCGGTCCTTCTCGTGGTTGACATCGTTGATACTGTAGAGAATCAACTCGTAAGGGGTCGCCCCGACAACCTCTCCAACGCCTCTCATCAGCTCCGGGATGAGTGGCCAGGTGAGAGAAGGAATAAGGGCGCCCAGTAGCCGACTGCGCCCACCTGCCAGACCGGAAGCGGCGATGTTGGGTACAAAGCCTTGCTCTTCCATGACGCGCAGGATGCGCTCACGGGTCGCAGGGTCCACATCCGGCTTCTGATTGAGTACTCGCGAGACTGTCGCTTTGGAAACTCCCGCCAGGCGGGCAATGTCCCGAATCGTCAGCTTCTCGGCCATAACAATCCTTCTCACGCTTACGCGCAGGCCCTCCACACCCTCCGAGGGCCTCCCCGAAATAGGTTGTAACCGTTCACGAGATCGATACCGTAAACGATTACGAAAATTGTAACCGAAGAACCCCAGCTTGTCAATAGGTGATGGCACACGATATGAAGCGCCAACGAAGCTTGGGTTCGCTCTGTCACTATGGGGTCTAAATCGCGAGAAGTCCTGCTCTCTGCTTTTCTTTTCTTTGAGGACTCTCTCCAGACCCTCTATGCTGGTCTTGCTTTGGAGACTTTATTAACCATCTCTGCCTCCTCAACCACACTCAATCGAATGGTATGATACGCCCTACTTGCCTGATAAATCTATCCCCCTTTTCTCCTAGCTCCGCCGTCTGCTGGCCCACCAGGGCATCGGCGCAGGGAAGCGGCAGGCCCATGCCCTACGGGAGGCGCAATCAAGAACGGGCCGGCCTCGTCCGGCTTGCTGAGGCTGACCGGGGAAGCGCGGCCCGTTCGGAGAGAGGCGTCTTCTCTTGGGGGCGGCGTCAGGAGGCGGGCTTGAGGTGCAGGATCACGCCTACTGCGTCAGGCACCTGATACGTAGGCACAACGATATTGGGA
>NZ_BDGT01000104.1 GCF_001748285.1 Thermogemmatispora onikobensis
CTGAGATGAGTGTCTGGTTGACAGCGAAGGGGATAGTCACATGTGCGATCAACGCGACGCAGAAGAGCACCAGCATGATTACCGGCTCGGCGAGTAAGGAGACGACACGCGCACGGCTGCTCCCCATGCCGCCAAAGGTGCTGGCTGTATCCAGGGCCGCCAGAGCGGAGAAAAACCCCCCGAGCGAGAGGATAAAACCACCAGCCAGCATGTCCCCCATAAAGGCATAGGGGAGAGGATAGGCTGTCAGCACAGGAATGAGCATGGCCACAATGAGGGGCGTGATGAAGGTCAGAAGAGGAGCTGCATGATAAACCCAGGTGGCGTGCTCAGAAACGACGCTGCCCTTGTGCAAGTACTTCCATAGATCGCGATACGGCTGCCAGATGCTCGGGCCGTGCTTTGACTGAACTATCGCCTTGAGACGACTGATGATCCCCCGCAAGAGGGGCGCACAGAGCAGCACTGTTCCTATCTGGAACACTTGCAGGATCGCCAGAGGCAGCACACCAGACAAGACTACCAGACCTCCCTTCTTGCTCGCTTCAGCAAGCAACACGAAGCTGCGAACGAATGTCGAAAGGGACTGCTGTGCCGCTCCGAGCCAGCAGGAGGGAGAGGGGGGGAGAGTGCGCTACCCAATGAAAAAACCTCTACCTGCCGGCGCTCGTACCCAGCACAGGTAGAGGCTATCAGCATCTCGATTGGGATGCGTCAGGCGAGCCTCATCGCCATAAGTTATCAGGAGTTTCTCACTGTGAGAGTAGTATAGACCATTCTCCAAGGGATTGTCAAGGCGAGAGCTGTTCTGGCCAGTGCTCCCTAGAGGAGCGCTCCCTATGAGCTGAGCTGGTAGCGATCAGGAAAGGAATTAGTGGGCAGAAGGGAGCGAAGTGGCATCAGGCTGATGCATCTTGGGAAGGCGTATCAAGAGCCAGCGTAGACTCATCCCCTGCATAAGCAAGGTGAAGAAGACCACTGCATAGCACGAGATCAGTAAAATGGATCGCTGCGGTACCTCTGCAGGGAGAGCAAGGACGAGGGCGAGTGAGAGCGCTCCTCTCAGTCCGCTCCAAAAGATGATAAGCTGCCAGGAGCGAGGAAACGATGGCTGGCGCCGCTCTTTCCTCTCCCGCCTCTGAATGGGTGAAGCCAGCAGCGAATATGGTCCGAGGAAGAGCACGAGTATCAAACGCGCGAGTAAGACGACCCCAATAGCAAAGAGGGCGATGAGCAGGCTGGCCAGCTCCCCCCCCGACCTCGAAGGAAGGGAAAGAGGGTTTAATTGGGCGCCTATGAGCAGGAAGATGAGTGCATTAGCCAGAAAGGCCAGCACACTCCAGAAATTGTCGACTGCCATCCGCGTACGCTCTGACATGCCGATGCTGCGACCATAATTTCCAACGACCAGCGCTGCTACGATCACTGCCACGATCGCAGAGAGCTGGAGCAGATCAGCCAGCAGATAGACCCCGTAGGCAGTCACCAGTGTCATTGTCGTCTCCACCAACGGCTCATCGATGTGTCGAACCGTCTGGCTGATGAGCCAGCCAGAGGCCAGGCCAAGCGCAATGGCTCCCCCAGCTTGTAGAGCAAAGAGCAACAGGCCCCTTCCCCAGATTGCAACCCCTGCGCTCCCCCCGCCGTGCACACTCAGCAGGACTACTGCAAGAAAGGTCTGATAGAGAGACCCGGCCACTCCATCATTGAAGAGGCTCTCTCCCTCAATGATGACGGCAAGCCGCTCATCCACATGGAGCTGACGAAATAAGGATAGGACAGCTACCGGGTCCGTGGGAGAAAGAATTGCCGCCAGCAGGAACGCTGTCCCCCAGTCTAATCCATCAAGGAGATGGAGAACGCTGGCAGCGATCACCAGTGAGAGCAGCAAGCCTGGCCCCGCCAAGAAGAAAATGACACGCCACTGAGACCGTACAAGGTCCCAGCGTAATGACCAGGCTCCTTCAAAGAGCAGGGCTGGCAGAAAGACGAGCAGAACAAGATCAGGGATCAAACGGACGTCTGGAAGCAGCCCCGACATGCTCAGGATGAAACCAATGATGACCAGACCTAACGTATAGGGCACGGCGATTCTGCGCGTCAGGAAAATGGTCAGGAGTGCAATAATGAGGAGAATGATGGCGTACTCTTCGAGCTTCAATATGGGCATGCTAACCCTCCCTCACTCATGGGCTTCACTGTCTCACCGCGTTGCTTGGGCCTCAGTAGTCGCTGGAGATGAAGTCTGTGATAGATCGGTCGTTCCGCTCAGACGTAACATCAGGGCCCCTAGACTGGAGGCCATCACTCCAGAAACCAGAATCGCCAGCTTGGCCTGGGTCAGCGCCAGCGCCTGAGTCCCTTCAAAGGCGAGGTTGGCGATAAAAAGTGACATGGTAAAGCCAATGCCGGCCAGTGTGCCCAGACCTGGCAGGTGGCGAAAGCGGACTCCCTCCGGCAACTGGACAAGGCCCAGGCGACTGGCCAGCCACGAGGCCGAGACAATACCGATGGGCTTACCAAGGAGCAGCCCAAGGGCAACACCCAGGCTCACAGGGCTGAGGAGCTGATCAAGAGATCCCTCCAGACGGACGCCAGCGTTGACCAGAGCGAAGAGCGGAATGATCACAAAGGAGACCCACCGCTGCAGAAGGTGTTCCATTCGTTGCAGCGGTGCCTGTACATCCTTACAGACCAGTTCAAGTGCATGGATGAGGCTTTGCTGACGCTGATCCAGAAACCACTGTGGTGAGGCTCCAACGACCTCGCGGGACCCCTGGGCAAGCAGCTCCTGGGTTTGAGCCATAAAGGCTGGCAAATCCAGCCGCGCCCGGGCGGGCATAAGGAAGGCCAAGACTACGCCAGCGATACTCGCATGCACTCCCGAGAGAAAGAAGGCCAGCCACAGCACCAGGCCCAGCAGCGCGTATGGCCAGAGTCGACGCCATCCCAGCCGGCCTAAGAGAAACAGCCCACCAGCAACTCCCCCAG
>NZ_BDGT01000105.1 GCF_001748285.1 Thermogemmatispora onikobensis
GGCACAAGCCGTTCGGTCATTAGGGCCGGTCAGCTGCACCTGTTACCAGGTGTCCACCTCCGGTCTATCGACCAGGTGATCTGCCTGGGACCTTATCTCCGGCTGGCTTGCCAGCCTGGAGGGGGAAGCGACTCTTGGGGTCGGCTTCGCGCTTAGATGCTTTCAGCGCTTCTCCTCGCCTGACGTAGCTACCCGGCGCTGGCCTGGGCAGGCCAACCGGCTCACCAGCGGTCAAGCCCTCTCGGTCCTCTCGTACTAGAGCGGACTCCCCTCACGCTTCCTCTCGCCCACGACGGATAGAGACCGAACTGTCTCACGACGTTCTGAACCCAGCTCACGTGGCGCTTTCATGGGCGAACAGCCCAACCCTTGGGACCTACTCCAGCCCCAGGATGCGCCGAGCCGACATCGAGGTGCCAAACCCTGCCGTCGATGGGAACTCTTGGGCAGGATCAGCCTGTTATCCCCGGGGTAGCTTTTGTCCGTTGCGCCACACGCCTTCCACTCGGACATGTGGGATCACTCAGCCCGACTTTCGTCCCTGCTCGGCTTGTTGGCCTCGCAGTCAAGCTCCCTTCTGCCTGTACACGCTTCAGGTGATGTCCATCCACCTTGAGGGAACCTTTGGGCGCCTCCGTTACCCTTTAGGAGGCGACCGCCCCAGTCAAACTCCCCACCTAGCCCTGTCTGCTGGCGGGCTCTACCGCTGCAACATGAGTCCCGACAACACACCAGAGTGGTATTTCACCGGCGCCTCCACCGCCCCCACAAGGGCGGCTTCTTCGGCTCCCACCTATCCTCCGCAGGTGTGCCCTCGGCACCAGGCCAGGCTAGAGTCAAGCTCCACGGGGTCTTTTTGTCCTGTCGTGGGTAACCCGCATCTTCACGGGTACTGCAATTTCGCCGAGCCCTCTGTCGAGACAGCGCCCAGGTCGTTCCTCCTTTCGTGCGGGTCGGAACTTACCCGACAAGGAATTTCGCTACCTTAGGACCGTTAGAGTTACGGCCGCCGTTCACCGGGGCTTCCCTGGCAAGCTTCGTGCACCTGCCAGCTTCACCTTCCGGCACTGGGCAGGAGTCAGCCCCTATATGTCCGCTTTCGCGTTCGCAGGGACCTGTGTTTTTGGTAAACAGTCGCCTGGGCCTATTCCTGCGGCCTCCTCACCAACGCCGACCTGCTTCGAGTCCCCTTGCGGGCACCCCTCCGGTCTGCGCCAGCTACGAAGGCGCCCCTTCTTCCGAAGGTACGGGGCCAAGTTGCCGAGTTCCTTGACAGAGGCTCACTCGTTCACCTGGGGGGATTGCCCCCCTGCCTACCGGTGTCGGGTTGCGGTACGGGCAGAGGCACGTCTGGCTAGAGGCTTTTCTGGGCGGCCTGGGAGTCGATGACTTGTCGCCTCCTCGCGGAGGCTCGTGCCTGCGGTCACGCCTGGTGGCATCGGGCTTTCCCTCGACGCCTCGCTTCCGACAGGCAGCCCATCCTGTCCACTCGATGGGTTCACCTTCCCTACCGCGTCCCCCCTTCGCTCTTCACGACGCCCTCTGGGGCAGGATTGTCTACCTGCTCTCCATCGCCTACGACCTACCGTCCTCGGCTTAGGGCCCGCCTGACCCTGGGTCGATCAACGGTGCCCAGGAACCCTCAGGCTTTCGGTGGGAGGGATTTTCACCCTCCTTGGCGCTACTCATTCCGGCATTCGCACTTCCGCCCGCTCCACCGGTCCTTCCGGTCCGGCTTCTCCGCTGGCGGAACGCTCCCCTACCAGCCTCGCATTCGCAAGGCTCCACGGCTTCGGTCGGCTGCTTCAGCCTCCTGATGTTGTCGGCGCCAGCTCGCTCGACCAGTGAGCTATTACGCACTCTTTCAATGATGGCTGCTTCTAAGCCAACATCCTGGCTGTCTGGGCCAGCTGACCTCCTTTCCCACTCAGCAGCCCCTTGGAGACCTTAGCCGGTGGTCTGGGTTGTTCCCCTCTCGTCTGACGAGGTTATCCCCGCCAGACTCACTCCGCCGCCCCGCTTCTCGCGCTGGGCATTCGCAGTTTGCATGAGCTTGGTAACCAGCTCCTGGCCCCGCACCCACACAGCGCTCTACCTCCCAGCGCTGCCGCGGCGGGCTGCACCTCCATGCATTTCGGGGAGAACCAGCTATCTCCGTGTTCGCTTGGCATTTCACCCCTACCCACAGCTCCTCCCCTGGTTTTGCAACACCAGTGGGTGCGAGCCTCGACGGATTGTCACATCCGCTTCACTCTGGCCATGGGTAGCTCACACGGTTTCGGGTCCCATCGCCGCTACCTGCCTCCAGGATCTGGAGGCGACGCCCTCTTCAGACTCGGTTTCCCTACGGCTCCCCTCCTCTGGAGGGAGGTTAACCTGCGGCAACGACGATGCACTCGCCGGATCATTCTACAAAAGGCACGCCATCAACCCGCACGTGGCGCCTGCTCGGGCTGCCCCAGTCGCCTGGGGACTGCCCGCCGGCCTGCCACGGCATGGGCCTCTGACTGCTTCTGGCGTACGCGGTTTCAGGCACTCTTTCATCCCCCTCTCGGGGTGCTTTTCACCTTTCCCTCACGGTACTCTGTCCGCTATCGGTCGCTGAAGGTCTTTAGCCTTGGAGGGTGGTCCCCCCTGCTTCCCACCGGGTTCCTCGTGCCCTGTGGTACTCAGGGTCCAACGTCAAGCCCTGTGGCCGCTGT
>NZ_BDGT01000106.1 GCF_001748285.1 Thermogemmatispora onikobensis
CAGCGCCTGAGCTGAATAGCTGTAACCGCCGCCGTCGAAGTTGCCCGCCGACGGATTGCTATCATCGCTGATACCCACATTATTGTAAGCCGCCGCCAGCGACGGATAAGGAACCGTCAGGCTGGCTGAGGCTTGCAGGCGTCCCGGCCCGTCCGCGCTCACAAAGCGCGCGCTGGCCTGCAGCGCATAGCTGCCCGGGGAGGCATCCGGCGGGGCCGTCACCTGCCAGCGCACCTGCACCGTCTGACCGGCTCTCACCGTTGCAACAGTGCTTGTGCCCTCTGGGTGCACCTGCCAGCCCTGGGGCGCCTGCAGCTCCAGCCGCAGCGCGTGCGCCGTCAGGTCCCCACCATTGGTGAAACTCGTCGTCACCGTCGCGCTCCCACCGCCAGCCAGCCACTGCGGCGCCTGCACACTCACGTAGCGCGGACCGTTGGTCACGCGCACCGTGAAGCTGCCCCGCAGACGAATATCGCGCGACGACGACCCCACCTGTACCGAGTAGCTCCCATCCTGCACGACCCAGCTATGGGCGTGCACGTCCCAGTAGGAGAGATCGCGCGGATTCAGCTCAAAATGCACGTGCTTCGTCTGGCCGGGCTGCAAAAAGACTTTCTGGAAGCCCTTCAACTGGCGCGGCGGCTCCGGCACATTCGTTGACGGCATACCAAGATAGAGCTGCACCACCTCAGCCCCGGCGCGCCGACCTGTGTTCGTCACATCCAGATCAACGGCAATGCGGCTGCGATAGTCCACCTGCGTTGACGTCACCCGCAGATGGCTATAGCGGAAGGTCGTATAGGAGAGGCCGTAGCCGAAGGGGAAGAGTGGCGTAATCCCGCGCTCATCGTAATAGCGGTAGCCAACAAAGACCCCCTCCGAATAGTCCGCCTGATCGTTAATGCCCGGATATTGGGCAGGCGTACTGGCCGGCAGATCGCTGGCAGAGCGTGGGAAAGTCATCGGCAGCTTCCCTGACGGATTAACATCACCAAAGAGCACCGCCGCAATGGCGTTCCCATCCTCCTGGCCAGGATACCAGGCCTCCAGGAGAGCCGGCACCTGATCAACCCACGGCATCAGCACCGGCCCGCCCGTATTGAGCACCACAATCGTCCGCGGATTGGCCTGAGCCACCGCCGCAATCAGTTGATCCTGGGCCCCCGGCAGCTCCAGGCTGCTACGATCGGAGCCTTCCGACTCCACATCGTTGACAAAGACAATGGCCACATCGGAGCTTCTCGCCAGCTCCACGGCCTGCGAGAGCAACGTATTCTCCTGGCCCGGAATGCTCCAGCCCAGGGCCACATTGCTCGCGCCGCCATTCTGATAGTACTCCACGCGAATGGCGTAAGACTGACCAGCCGTCAACTGGATCGCTGCCGTCTCGGTGGTCGTCGCCTGATCGCGCCAGTTATCGATCAGCAGCTGATTATTAATGTAGAGCCGGCTCCCATCGTCGCTTGTCAGCGAGAACGTATACGTTCCGCTCACCGGCGGCGTCAGGGTTCCTGTCCAGCGGACCGACCACTGAGTCGCCGGCACGCCCGGCCCCGGAGACTGCCCGTTCCAATCGAAATTGATCTGGCTATCGACCCGCGTCAGCACCGGGCTGCCGGAGAGCGTCATATTGGTAAAGTATTCGCCCAGCAGGCCCTGACCGCTGCCCGAAGGCGGCGTCAGATACTGGGCCTCGATCGGCGGCAGCGTCCCTGTCGTCGTGATCCCCTGCGCGTAGCGCACCGTCACGCCACTCCCGGCGCGCTGCGTAATGCCCTGCAGCGGCGTCACCACGTAGGGCGGGATCACATGCGCGCTCCCGCCGCCCGTCGCCTGGGGAGCGACGGAGGCATCGGGACCAATCACCGCAATCGAGTGGATCTTGCTCGGATCAAGCGGCAGCAACTGACCGTCGTTCTTGAGCAGAACAGTGCCGGCCTCGGCGGCCTGGCGGGCCAACTGCGCATGTTGGGCATTGGTCACCGTCGCGTTCGGGCTACCGGTCGTCGGATAATCGAAGAGGCCGATGGCGAACATCGTACGCAAAATACGATGCACCGCCTCATCGATCGTCGCCATGCTCACCTGCCCGCTGAGCACCGCCTGCTTCAGAGCCTGGCCGAAGTAGGTGCTGTCGGGCATCTCCATATCGAGGCCCGCCGTAATGGCCGGCACCGTACTATGGGTTGCGCCCCAGTCCGACATCACAAAACCCGGGAAGCCGAAGGTCCCCTTGAGCGTCGTATCGAGGAGATAGGGATTCTCGCAGGCGTAGACGTTGTTGACCTTATTGTAGGAGCACATCACCGCCCCGACGCCTGCCTGTCTGACAGCGTACTCGAAGGCCGTCAGATAGATCTCATGCAGGGTGCGCTCGTCGACATTGGCGCTCACCGTCGTCCGGTGGTACTCCTGATTATTGGCCGCATAGTGCTTGACAGTGGCGATGACGTGCTGGCTCTGGATGCCCTCAATATCGGCGCTGGCCAGTATGGCCGTCAGATAGGGGTCTTCACCCAGCGTCTCGAAACTGCGGCCCCACTGCGGATTGCGCAAAATATTGACGGTCGGCGCCAGGGCCACATTAGCGCCT
>NZ_BDGT01000107.1 GCF_001748285.1 Thermogemmatispora onikobensis
GGGGTCGGAAGGGGAGCAGAGGTGGACGGAGGCCCAGACGGTGGCTTCGGAGGGGCCGTATTCGTTGAAGAGGGGGGTGTGAGGGAGGCGGGCATAGTGCGCGTGGACCAGTGCCTGCGGGCAAGGTTCGCCAGCGACGATGCAGCAGCGCAGGGAAGCGAGTTGAGCGGGGGAGGAGAGTTCTAGGAGGAAGCGGTAGAGGGAAGGGACGGCGAGCAAGTGGGAGATGTCAGCCTGTTGGAGCAAGGAGGGGAGCAGGGAGAGGTGGTCGGAGAGGGGGGAAGGAGGCAGCACGAGGGTAGCGCCGGAGCAGAGGGACCAGAAGATGCCGGCGACGGAGCTGTCGAAGGAGCAGGGGGAGAGGAGGAGGAAGCGGGAAGGGGGGAGGTGGTGGTAGAAGAGGAGGCGAGAGAGAGTGGAGGCGAGCAGGTTGGCGTGAGAGATGGAGACGGCTTTCGGGGAGCCGGTGGAGCCGGAGGTGAAGATGAGGTAGGCGAGCTGGTCGGGGGAGCCGGACCAGGGGAGGTTGTCGGAGGGGAGGGAGGCGAGCAGCGTCAGGGTGTCGGGGGAGTCAAGGCAGAGGAGGGTGATGTCGGCGGGGAGGGAGGGCAGAGAGGGAGCGAGGGACTGGCAGGTGAGCAGGAAGGAGGGCTGGACCTGGGAGAGGAGGGAGGTCAGGCGGGCAGGAGGAGTGGAGGGATCGAGGGGGAGATAGAAGGAGCCGGCCTTGAGCACGGCGAGGAGGGAGACGAAGAAGGAAGGGGAAGGAGGGAGCAGGAGGGCCACGGGAGAGGAGGGAGAGAGGCCGAGGGAGAGCAGGAGGCGGGCGAGCTGGTTGGCCTGGCAGTTGAGAGTTTGATAGGAGAGGGAGGAGCCGGAGGCTGGCTCCAGCAAGGCGCAGGAGGAGGGAGAGCGGTGGGCCTGGGCTTCGAAGAGGAGATGGATGGCCGGAGCAGGAGCGGGAGGCAGAGGCTGGGGAGAGGAGCTGAAGGAGGTGAGGAGGAGGAGGCGCTCCTCATCGCTGAGGAGAGGGAGGGAAGCGAGCGAGCGAGAGGGATCGGAGACGAGGGAGGAGAGCAGGGTTTGCCAGTGGCGGGCGAGGCGCGCGATGGTCTCCTCCTCGAACAAATCGCTGCTATATTCAAAGCTGCCAGACAGAGAGCCATCGGACAACTCTTCCAGAATCAGCGAGAGGTCGAAGCGACTAGTTCCGCTAGACAGCGCGCTCTCTTGGACGCGCCAACCCTCTGGCAGTAGGGCGGGTTCTGGGGCCAGTGAAATGGCAACCTGAAACAAGGGATTCTGGGAGAGGTCGCGCTCGGGGAGAAGCTGCTGAACCAGGGAGTGGAATGGCATATCGCCGTGGGCCAGCACTTCTGTCAGATCGTGCCACGTCTGTTTCACCAACTCGTGACCGCTCGGCGTCTTGTTCAATTGGCTCCGTAGCACGAGTGTATTGAGAAAGTATCCTGGGATGGACTCAAACTCGGGCCGATGATGGCGATCACTTGTGAAAATACCAATCAGAAAGTCCTCCTGGTAGCTATAGCGGTAGAGCAAGATCTGGAAGGCTGCCACTAGAACCGTATAAAGACTGACACCCTCCTCTTGGGCGAAGTGACGCGCCATTTCCATCACATCTTTAGCAATAGTGAAATGATAGATGCTGCCCTGGAAACTCTGCTGCGCTGGGCGTGGGCGGTCAGTTGGTAGACTGAGCGTAGTAGGAGTACCCTCTAAATAGCGTTTCCAGAAAGCAGTCAACTCCTCCAGCCGCTCGCCAGAAAGATGGGCCTGTTGCCAGAGCGTGTAATCAGCGTACTGATAAGGAGCCGTTTCGATGCTTGAAGAAGGCTGCTGACAAAAGCGCTGATAGAAGTGGAAAAGTTCGGGGAGCAAGATGCGCTGAACAGTGTGCCCATCGCAGATAATGTGATGAACGATCAGGACGAGCCAGTGCTGCTGCGAAGAAAAACGAAGCAGATAGGCGCGCAACAGGGGGGCCTGAGAGAGATCGAGCGGGAGGCGTGCCTGCTGCTCGACCAGGGAACGAGCAGCAGTGAACTGCTCGGGGGCGGGCAGGGACGAGAAATCGGTCACAGGGAGAGGGAGCGCAGGGCAAGGTTGCACCACCTGCATAGGAGAGCCATCGATCAGGGGGAAAGAAGAGCGCCAGAGATGATGACGCTCTAGAAATGCCTGCAGGCTCTGCTGGAGAGCGATCTCATCCAAGGTTCCAGACATTTCGATAACAATAGGGGTATTGTAGACAGGAGAGTCAGGCTGTAGCTGAGAGAGAAACCAGAGCTGCTGCTGGCCATAAGAGAGAGGGGCCGGCTGCTCTGGATCGTGGTGAGGCAGGGGCGGCAACATCGCCCTTCCAGCCTGCTGAGTCATATTCCCTCCACGCAGCTTCTCAAGTAGTGCACGTCTCTTAGAAGAAAGATCTCTCTGTGATGCCATATCTACTGCACCTGCTTCCTAGCTTTAGCAAGTAAAACTTCTGTAATATTTAGCTAAATACAACTTTTATGCAAGACCAAGGCGAGAGAGCCACTCTTCGGCCTCATCATCGCTCATGCTCTCTACCTTCTCAAAAAGCAGCCGGTCGACATCTGCCGCCAGAGCACGCAGTGAAGTACTTCTGAAGAGTGCCTGGAGCGGCAGATCAATGCCGAATGCTTCGGAGATGCGAAGGAGGAGCTGGGCGCCCAGCAGCGAATTCCCTCCCAATCGGAAGAAATTCTCCTCAAGATCGATATGCTCTCTATGTAAGAGCGACGCCGCCAGCTCAGCAATTTTAGCCTCAACCGGGTTGCTGAGGCCTGCTTCTGCTTGATGATCATTACGTAGAATATGTGCCTCCTCTGGCCTTGGCAGATGGGCACGGTCAATTTTCCCATGCTCGTTCTTTGGCAAGCGGTCCAGTTTCACAAAGGTCCCTGGAATCATATAGTCAGGCAAGTGGTCTTGTAAATACTGGTGCAGACTGGGCAGAGTAAGCTCTGCTTCTGGCCGAGGCACGAGATAGGCAACCAATTGAGCGGAAGAGGGGTCATCAGAGGAAGGCTGATGG
>NZ_BDGT01000108.1 GCF_001748285.1 Thermogemmatispora onikobensis
ATTGTGGAGTGTGAGGGAGAGCCTGGGGGACCAGGTGACTACCGCACGCTCGCTGATGAGCTGGGTATCGCTCTCCCTGGTGAGCATCTCAATGGCTATACGGCCAGCGGCCAGGTTTACCTGTGGCTGCGCGACCAGATGCTCAACTACGAACGCCTGCTTCTGGACCAGAAGATCGATCTGCGTATCTACGATATTGTTGGCACTGGCAATCCTGTGCTGCGTGACTGGCTTGCCGCCAACTGGCAAGAGCAATGGGGCCTGACAGTCAGAGGTGAGCAGGTCTATCTGAGCCTGGGGGCAATGGATGGGATCGATAAGGCCTTGCGCGGCTTCCGCCAGATGTGCGACGAACAGGGAATCAAGGAAAGAGCGGTACTCTTCCCGGCCCCCGGCTTCGGGGTGCCCGAGGCTCAGGCCAGAGCCTACGGCTATCGCCTGCATCGCGTCAGCACACGGCCCGAGCATCGCTTCAAACTGACCGCCGAGGAGCTGGAGCAGGCTCTGCAAGAGGCGCCCGATATCCTCCTGATCTATCTGACGGTGACGAATAATCCTACTACCTTTGCCTTTACTCCTCAAGAACTGCTCGCTCTGCATGCTGTCGTCCGGCGCCAGCGCGAGGCTGGGCGTCAGCTCTTCTTCCTGGCCGATCTGGCATACGTGGGCACTGGGCCGCTGGAGGACGATCGAGCGCGCATGGCCACTTTTGCTGATCCCGCTCACCTGGAGCAGACTATCTTTGTCAGTAGCCTCTCGAAAACACTCTCACTGACGGGCGATCGCTTCGGCTGGGTGACTATTGGAGACGCTCGTCTGGCCCCGGCCCTGGCCCCCGGCTGGTCGAATAGTATGGCTTCACTGCCTGCGGAGTGGCAGCTGCGTTTCATGGCCTATCTCCAGTTGTTACGCGAGCGGCCCTCTCTCATCGAGAAGCTACGCGATCTCTATCGTCTGCGTCGCCGTCGCTTTATCGCCCAGCTACAGCGGCTTGATCAGGAGCTGCAGCTCTTCGCAGAGATCTATCTGGATGACGATGCTACTGTCTATAACTGGAGCAGGCTGCGCCCTGGCGAAGATGCCTTCTCGCTCTTTGAGAAAACCGGCATCGCTGGGGTGCCAGGCTCCGGCTTCGGTTATACCGATGAGTATGTGCGCTTCTCTGTCGGAGTGATTCCTGTCCCTGATGCTACGACCTCGCGACGCTAGCAGGGAGAGGGCGGAGGCGCAGGCAGGTCCAGGGGGCCGGGCCCAGAAAGAGAGGATGCGCCCGGCCTCGGCACAGTGAGCGGTTCCCTCTTTCTGGACTTGGCTCATGGGCAGAAGACAGCTCTTGAGGCCGAGGGTTTTCTGCGTGGCTGAACCTTTGCCGGGAGATAGGGCGAGTGAGCGCCCGCCGGCGTGCCTGCTGCTTGACCCTCACTGGAACTGGTGATACTCTTTTAGCTGAGTGTGGGCGCCCGCGGGACGCTTCCGCGGCGCCAGT
>NZ_BDGT01000109.1 GCF_001748285.1 Thermogemmatispora onikobensis
CCAGCCACGCGCTCGCGAAAGCCTGCTGGACGCGACCGAGCCCAGTCGTTCTCAATCCATCCCGGAGCAATACAATTCACGCGCAGTTGGGGCGCCAGCTCGCGCGCCAGGCAGCGGCTCAAAGCGATGACAGCCCCTTTGGCCGTGGCGTAAACCTGGCTGACGAAGCCAGGCGCTCCGTCCAGTGCGTGATTCCAGGCAACATTGAGGATGCAACCGCCGCTCCTCATGAAAGGAGCGGCGGCTCGACAACAGCGCCAGGTTCCCAATACGTCAACTTGCAGCAATCGTTCGAAGCGCTCCTCCTCGCTCAGGCCGCGTGTCTCCGAGGTATTGGCACTGGCTCCCGCGTTGTTGACCCAGACGTCAATACCACCAAGTGCCGTCTGCGCCTGGGAGACCAGGCGCTCAACCTGAGCTGACGAGCCCAAGTCGGCTTGCAAGGCCAATGCCTGGCCGCCCTGACGCTCGATTTCGCTGACCAGCTCCTGAGCAGCAGCCTGCGAGTGCCCATAGTGCACCAGCACTTTGGCCCCCTCGCGCGCAAAAGCCAGAGCCAGAGCCCTGCCCAGTCCCCGCGCCGCTCCCGTGATCACAACACTGCGCCCGTGGAATAGCTGCCCTTCGCGCATACGCTTCTTCTCCCTTCCCGTGCTTATGGCCTGCCTATCGGTCGGTCTGCCTGTCTGTCTGTCTGCTTGCTGGTAGCCTGTCAGCGCCATTGCTGGCGGGAGCGAGGAAACGGACTCTTCGCCCGCTCTGCGCCCTCAGCAAGCCAACAATTTAGCTTTTCTTTCCTGTCTGCCTGCTATTGTACTGAGGTCTGGCGGCCGCTGTCAGCTTTGAGAAAGGGGCTGCCTGGCCTGTCACTCCTTCAGCGCGCTGGCAGCTGTCTACCAGCGCCTCGGTTGCCTGCCTTATCCACATATGTTATCCTGTCTGAGGTGCCGTTTCCTCTCAGGAAGCGGCAGGCGACGATCAAGGTCGATCGTTCGCTCTAGCCAGGTTGCGCCATCCTGGCGCATGGAAGGGAGTAAACAGCGGTGACTACTCACGAGACACCTGCTGATTCATCTCGGGCAGACAATCAGCCGTCTCTGCCTGTCCAGGAGCAGCGGGCCATGATCAGGCGCCTGCGCCATGAACTCCTGCTTCGCTATCGACCTGTGTTACAACAGGGGGCGGGACCCATTCGCGTGATGGCGCGGATGGTCGCCGAGCTGAGCAGGCGCTGCCGCGAGCTCGGGCTGGACGAGGAGATCATCGCCAGCGAAATTGTCGACCGTACGATCGGCGACGTCGAT
>NZ_BDGT01000110.1 GCF_001748285.1 Thermogemmatispora onikobensis
CGAGGGGTTCGCCCAGCGGCTTCAGGTGTTGCCGGCTTTCGTGGTGTGACGGGCGGTGTGTACAAGACCCGAGAACGTATTCACCGCCGTGTGCTGACCGGCGGTTACTAGCAACTCCTCCTTCATGCAGGCGGGTTGCAGCCTGCAATCTGCACTGAGATCGGGTTTAAGGGATTGGCTCCCCGTCGCCGGGTCGCTGCCCGCTGTCCCGACCATTGTAGCGTGTGTGTCGCCCAGGATGTCAGGGCCATGCTGACTTGACGTCATCCCCACCTTCCTCCGCGTTGTGCGCGGCAGTCCCCTCGGAGACTTCCAACCGAGAGCGAGGGTTGCGCTCGTTGCGGGACTTAACCCAACACCTCACGGCACGAGCTGACGACAGCCATGCAGCACCTGAGCACGCCTCCCTTGCGGGCCGGCCCATCTCTGGACCCTCAGCGTGCTTGTCCAACCCTGGTAAGGTTCTTCGCGTTGCATCGAATTAAACCACACGCTCCGCTGCTTGTGCGGGTCCCCGTCAATTCCTTTGAGTTTTAGCCTTGCGGCCGTACTCCCCAGGCGGACCACTTCATGCGTTCGCTTCGGCGCGCAGGGGGTCGATCTCCCCACACACCTAGTGGTCAGCGTTTACGGCTAGGACTACCGGGGTATCTAATCCCGTTCGCTCCCCTAGCTTTCGCCTCTCAGCGTCAGGTACCACCCAGGACAGTGCCTTCGCCTTCGGTGTTCTTCCCGATCTCTACGCATTTCACCGCTCCACCGGGAATTCCCTGTCCCTCTGTGGCCCTCAAGTCAGACCGTCTTCCTGCTTCTCCCGCAGTGAAGCCGCGGGCTGTCAGCCGGAACCTGCCCGACCGCCTACAGGCCCTTTACGCCCAGTAACTCCGGACAACGCTCGCCCCCTACGTCTTACCGCGGCTGCTGGCACGTAGTTTGCCGGGGCTTCTTCCTGGGGTACCGTCCTCTCTCTTCCCCCAGAAAAGCAGTTTACAACCCGAAGGCCGTCTTCCTGCACGCGGCGTCGCTCGGTCAGGCTTTCGCCCATTGCCGAAGATCCCTCACTGCTGCCCCCCGTAGGAGTCTGGGCCGTCTCTCAATCCCAGTGTGGCTGATCGTCCTCTCAGACCAGCTACCGATCGTCGCCTTGGTGGGCCATTACCCCACCAACTAGCTAATCGGGCGCAGGCCCCTCCTGCAGCGCCTCCCGCCCTCCGGCAGAAAGCTTTCCTGGTGCCTCTTGCAAGACACCACCGTATGCGGGATTGTCGGCACTTTCGCACCGGTATCCCCCACTG
>NZ_BDGT01000111.1 GCF_001748285.1 Thermogemmatispora onikobensis
AATGGCGAAGCAGAAGTTTGAGCGGACGAAGCCGCATGTGAATGTGGGCACGATCGGGCACATTGACCACGGGAAGACGACGCTGACGGCGGCGATCACACGGGTGCTCTCGCGAGTGCTGCCCAGCAGCGTCAATAAGTATATTGCCTTTGACCAGATTGATAAGGCGCCCGAGGAGCGAGAGCGCGGGATCACCATTTCGATCTCGCACGTGGAGTACGAGACGGAGAAGCGGCACTACGCGCACGTGGACTGTCCGGGCCACGCGGACTACATCAAGAACATGATCACGGGCGCAGCGCAGATGGACGGGGCGATTCTGGTGGTGAGCGCCCCCGATGGGCCGATGCCGCAGACGCGGGAGCACATTCTGCTGGCGAGGCAGGTGGAAGTGCCCGCGATGGTGGTGTTTTTGAACAAGGTGGATATGATGGAGGATGAGGAGCTGCTGGAGCTGGTGGAGCTGGAGGTGCGGGAGCTGCTCTCGAAGTACGAGTTTCCGGGCGATGAGGTGCCGGTGATCCGGGGGTCGGCGCTTAAGGCGCTGGAGAGCAAAGGGGACCTGACGCGCAACGATCCGGAGGCGCGCTGCATCTGGGAGCTGCTGGATGTGGTGGATAGCTACATTCCGACGCCGCAGCGCCCGATCGACAAGCCGTTCCTGATGCCGATCGAGGACGTGTTTGGGATCAAGGGAAGAGGAACGGTGGTGACGGGGAGGATTGAGCGGGGCAAGATCCGGGTGAACGAGCAGGTAGAGATTGTGGGCTTCAGCGAGGAAGTGAGGACGGTGGTGGTGACAGGAGTGGAGATGTTCAACAAGACGCTGGACGAAGGGCTGGCGGGGGACAACGTGGGGTGTCTGCTGAGAGGAGTGGAGCGAGACGAGGTGGAGCGAGGGCAGGTGCTGGCGGCGCCGAAGTCGATCAAGCCGCATAAGCTGTTCAAGGCGCAGGTGTACGTGTTGTCGAAGGAGGAGGGGGGGAGGCATACGCCCTTCTTCTCGGGGTACAAGCCCCAGTTTTACATTCGGACGACGGATGTGACGGGGACGATCCGGTTGCCGGAGGGGGTGGAGATGGTGATGCCGGGGGATCATGTGAACATGACGGTGGAGCTGATCTATCCGGTGGCGATGGAGGCGGGAGTGCGCTTTGCCATTCGCGAGGGGGGCCGCACCGTCGGCGCGGGCGTCTGCACCGAGGTGCT
>NZ_BDGT01000112.1 GCF_001748285.1 Thermogemmatispora onikobensis
ACCCCTACGGGACTCTCACCCGCTCTGGTGTAGCGTTCCAGCTACTTCGGGTCCAGCGCCGCAGCGCTCGGGCCAGGCCCCACGTCGGCCCTACAACCCCGTCTCGGACCTGTTGCCAGGCCGCGCGACGGTTTAGGCTCTTCCCCGTTCGCTCGCCACTACTGAGGGAATCTCGGTTGATTTCTCTTCGTCGGGCTACTAAGATGTTTCAGTTCACCCACTGCCCCTCGTGCGGTCAGCGCGACCGCCGATCTCCGGCCATCACGCCGGAGGGGTTGCCCCATTCGGAGACTCAGGGTTCATCGCTTGCCAGCAGCTCCCCCTGAACGTTTCGCCGCTCGCCGCGTCCTTCTTCGGCCTTCAGCGCCTAGGCATCCCCCGCGTACGCTTCTCGCTTGTGCGTCCTCTATCTACCTCTACTCGGCCTTTACGACAGTTGTCTACGACCTATTTACTCTCGGCAAAATTGAAACAAGAATTGCACTCAGTTGTTAAGGTACTGGTGCCAGTGCCATGCGGCTCACGCTACTTGACGCTTGCCCAGCAGTCACGCAAGCCGCCACCCCGACACCTGAAAAGTGGAAAACCTACAGAGGCTTGCAACTGCATTCGCCCAAGGCCCTGTTCTCGCGCAGCGCCCATCTATCTAGGTAGAACCTGGAACACGTCTCACAGAGCTGCCCTTCGAGAGGCTCCCCCTCGAATCGGCGAGTTCCGTGAAACGGATCGACCTGGGAGAGAAGGAGTGAGCGAGGCAGAACGAGCTGCCTGCGATCTGCTCCTCCTGCGACTCCCTAGAAAGGAGGTGATCCAGCCGCACCTTCCGGTACGGCTACCTTGTTACGACTTCACCCCAATCACCGACCCCACCCTCGACGCCTGCCTCCCCTCTCG